>JAHBWF010000109.1 GCA_019637105.1 Labilithrix sp. | reverse complement strand
ACCACCGCGGCTCGGTCCGACGCGGGCATCGCACGCGAGGCGGCTACCGCGGCGCGGTCCGACGCGGGCGGAGCCACCACCGCGGCTCGGTCCGACGCGGGCGTCGCGCGCGGAGCCACCACCGCGACCGGCTCCGACGCGGGCGTCGCGCGCGGAGCCGCCACCACGACGCGGTCCGACGTGGGCGTCGTGCACGGAGCCACCACCGCGACCGGCTCCGACGCAGGCGTCGCGCGCGGAGCCGCCACCACGACGCGGTCCGACGTGGGCGTCGTGCGCGGAACCCCCACCGCGGCTCGGTCCGACGCGGGCATCGCACGCGAGGCGGCTACCGCGGCGCGGTCCGACGTGGGCGTCGTACGCGGGACCGCCACCGCTACCGGTTCCGACGCAGGCGTCGCGCGCGAGGCGGCTACCGCGGCGCGGTCCGACGCGGGCGTCGTACGCGGGGGTGCGGGGGGAGCACGCGGGACGGGCGGCGCCGGAGGGACGGGCGGCGCGGGCGGACGCGGGGACGAGACGATCTCTTCGAGATCGAGCGACGACGGTCCGGTGTCCCACGCGTCGTCGGCGTCCGTCGACGGCGGTGGAACGGTGATGGGCTCCGCCTGCTCCCCCGTCGCGCTCGCCGGCGCCTCGATGGCCGGCGCCACCGTCGCGATCGCCGGCGCCTCCGCCGCGCGCGTCATCGCCGGCTTGGACGGCGCCGCGGAGGTGGACAGTGCCGCGGAGGTGGACGGTGCAGCGGCAGCAGACGGCGCAGCGACGGAGGCGACGGCGACCGCGGAGGTGGACGGCGCAGCGGCGGTGGACGGCGCAGCGGCGAGGGAGTGCGCGCTCGCGCGGCGGCGACTTCCGGAGGAGCTCGGATCGAGCGCGGCGCGACGCCCACGGACGCGCTCGCCGTCGTGCTCGTTCACCCAGGCCGCGACGACGCTGCCCGTCGCGATGCGCGCGGCCGGCAGCTTTCGCAGCTCCGAGGCCATCTCCGTCGCCGTCCGGAAGCGGAGGGCGGGATCGAACGCGAGGGCGCGCATCGCGACGTCGGCGAGCGCCGGATAGGGCGAGCCCGGCGGCAAGGTCGGGCGCGGGATGTCGATCTCACGCTGGCGCGCGAGCACGCGCGCAGGGTCGCGCTCGTCGTGCAGCCGCTTGCCGGTGAGCGCCTCCCAGAGGATGACGCCGGCCGCGTGCACGTCGGCGCGGCCGTCGAGCGGCGCGCGGTCGAGCGTCTCGGGCGCCGCGTATCCGAGCCCCTCGGAGCCGGCGACGACCGCGAGCGGGCGCGGGCGCAGCGCGTTGACGAGGCGCGCCACTCCGTCGCGACCGACGACGACGTTCGCCGGGCAGAGCTCGCCGTGGATCGCGCCGATCGGGGTGCGCGCGGCGTCCCGAAGCCCGTGGAGGCCGTGCAGCCCGGCGAGGACGTCGAGCAGGACGCGGACGAGCACGTCGAGCGGAAAGGCGACGCCGCGCGCGGCGGTGATCGCGAAGAGATCGGCGAGCGTCGCGCCGTCGACGAGCTCGGTCGCGATCGTGAGGTCGCCGCCGACGAGGTCGACGTACTTGATGCGCGCGATGTTGGGATGCCAGTTCTTCGCCAGGCACTGCGCGTCGCGGAGGAGGAGCCCGAGCTCCTCGGCGGAGAGCGCCGTCGCGCCCTCGAGCGTCGACGGAGCGCCGGGCACCCTGCGCACGAAGCGATGGACGACGACGAGCTCGTGAGGCTCTCGAATCGCTGCGTACGAACGCTGCTTGCGAGCTCCGAGCTCGCGCAAGATCCGATACGCAACGACGCCTGACGCTGGCGCGACGCCGCTCGACATCCAAGCTCGAGTGTAGCGTACGGTGACAATACAACTTACCAGCGCGAGCGGACCGCCCCCTTTTTCGTCGCCTAGCGTGCGATGGACGCCGCGGTGAGCCTACCTCTCAGCGCGCCGGCCCTCGCGCGTCCGCACCGCCCGCGAGCGCCGCTCACGCGTGCAACGTGGAGTGCAACGTGGAGGACGAGAGCCGCGCCGCGCGAGACGCCTCGGCCCCTCGCCGGCGAGCGCTCGCGGCTCGCGCGCCCGCCACGCACCTCGCCTCGCTCGCTCGTGGCACCGCTCGCTCGTGGCGCCGCGCCTCGCTCGTAAGCCGTCTCGCTCACCCGCGCCGCCTCCCTCTCCCATGACGCCGCCTCGCTCGTGGCGCCGCCTCGCTCGTGGCGCCGCGCCTCGCTCGTAAGCCGTCTCGCTCACCCGCGCCGCCTCCCTCTCTTATGACGCCGCCTCCCTCTCTTATGACGCCGCCTCGCTCGCTCGCTCGCGCCGCATCGCTCACTCGCGCCGTCTCGCTCCGCCGCTGCCTCGCTCGCCCATACCCCGCCTCGCTCACCCGCGCCGCCGACGCGCTCGTGGCGCGGCCTCGCTCCCATGGCGCCAGCCGCCTGCTCCGCCCGCGGCGTCGCCGGCTGCCTCGTTCGCGGCGCTGCCTTGCTCGCCCGCGCGCACGCCGGCGGGCCGCGCGAACCCCACCGCGCTCGTTTTATCGCGACGTGCCGGCTCGTTCACGGGCGCGGCGACGCCGAGAGCGCCTCGTTCGCAGCACGCGCCACGCGACGAGGATGCGCCGGCACGCTCACCGGGCGCGCCGCCGGCAGCGCCTCGTTCGCGGAGCGCGCCGCTCGCCGCGCCGTGGGCTGGGCATTGACCGCGGACCGCTCGAACCGGCATCCTGCGGGGATGAACGAGGAAGAATTCGCGATCGTCCGAGGGCTCGTTCCGGTCGCCTGGGCGGACGGCTCATTCGCCGAAAAGGAGAAGGAGATGCTCGAGGCGCTGCTCGACGCGTACGGCGCGAGCGAAGCGCAGAAGAACACGCTCCGCGAGTACGCCAAGGAGAAGCGGACGCTCGAGGACATCGACCTCCAGGAGCTGTCCGCCGGCGATCGCCGCGTGCTCCTCCAGTGCGCGGTCCTCCTCAGCTTCGCCGACGGCGAGCAGGACGTGTCCGAATCGAAGCTCCTCGGCGAGCTGGCGATCAAGCTGCGCATCCCCGAGGAGGAAGCGAAGCACGTCATCTCGGAGGCCGAGGCGCGCGCGAAGAAGAACCTCAACCTGCTCGTCTGAGCCCTCCGACGTCCGTTCGCCACGCCCGCGTCGGGTGCGGTCACGGGCGCAGGTACCCCGGGCTCCACGACCGGCGTGGTCACACGCTCGGGGACCCGGCTCCACGACCGGCGCGGTCGCAAGCTCGGGGACCCGGGCTCCACGACCGGCGCGGTCACACGCTCGGGGACCCGGGCTCCACGACCGGCGCGGTCACACGCTCAGGCTCGGATGCCCGCGCGAGCGCGGCCACGAGCGCGGGGGCCCGGGGCCCTTCGCCGCGCGACGGGGCGCTCGGCGTTCGACGGCTACCACTGCCCGCTGCGGCGCTGCAGGGACTCGATCTCTTTGAGCAGCGCCAGCGGGCTGAACGGCTTCTCGTAGTACGCGGTGGCGCCGGCCTCGTGAGCGCGACGCTTGATCTCGTCGTCGTTCATCGCGCTGATGATGATGACGGGCGTGTCCTTGATGTCCTTGTCCGCGCGGATCTTCTCGCAGACCTGGATGCCGTCGTAGGCCCCGGGCAGGTTGATGTCGAGCAGGATGACGTGGGGCTTCCACGCGAACGCCTCCTCGAGGCCGCGCGCGCCGGACGAAGCGCTGCGCACGTCGAAGCCGCGCGCGGCCATGAGCGCCTGGATCATCCGGACGATCGAATCCGAGTCCTCGACGATCAACACTCGCATCGCAGTCCGTCTCTCTCCGCCCCTTCGCGGGGCCGTCAACTCGCGCGCTCGACTCAGCTCTTCGCGAAGGTCACCGCGACCCGGAGGCCGCCCGCGCCTGCGTCGGGCGCCTTGCCCGCGCCCGCCGGCGCCTTCAGCGGCGCGTCCGACAGCTCGAGCATCGCGCCCTGGCAGGCGGCGAGCTCGGCGGCGAGGAAGATCGGCAGGCCGCTCGGTCGTCCGTAGGCGCCGGCGTGCGTCTCGAGCGCCAAGAACGCCCGCCGCCCCGAGGCCGGGAGCGACGAGCCCGAGTCGTCGATCACGAGCCGCGCTCCGGCGTTGCCGTCGGGCGCGACGACCGTGACCTCGACGCTCGAGCCGCGAGGCGACGCCTCGATCGCGTGGGCGATGAGCTCGCGGACGAGGACGCCGAGCGCCTTCGCGCCGCGGCGCACGTGGGCGCGCTCCCCCTCCGGGCTCGTCCGGACGGTCACCTTGACCTCGTCGCGCTCGGCCATGTTCGCGAGCGCCTTGACGGTGCTCTTCACGACCTCGCCGAGATCGACCTCGGTCTCCATCTCGTCGGCGCGGAGCTCGCCGATCGCGCCGAGGCCGGTGATGATCTCCTGCGTGTGGGCGACGCGACGGCGGAGGGTCTCGAGCTGCTCGTCGGTGACCTCGTGACGCCGCATCGACGCGAGCTCGCCCCGCGCCGGACCGAGCGCGTTGCGGAGCTCGGACGCGATGCCCGCGCAGAGCTTCGTCATCGCCGAGAACCGAGCCTCCGACGGGACGCCGGGCGCCGGGGGGACCGTCGAGACCGTCGCCACCTCTTCGCCGCGGTCGAAGACGGCCGCGAGCTCGCGGGCGTAGACCTCGCCTTGCTTCCTGGCCTCGTCGAGCTCTTTGCGGAGCGCCGCGCTCTCGCTGCGATCGCTCGCGCCGTCGGCGGGGAAGACGAGGACCTCGTTGCCGCCTTCGAGCTCGTGGCGGCCGCCGTAGCGGATGGCGACGCGGCTCAGCCACGCGCGCTCGGTCTCGGCGGTCGGCGAGCTGTCCGGGCCGAGCGCGACGGCGACCTTCACGTCGTCGCCCTCGCGGCGGACGGTGACCGACGCGCCCTCGCCGCTGCCGTGCCCGATGAGCACCTGGATCATCCGGCGGAGATCGGCTTCGTCCCCGTAGACCTCCGTGCCGCTCCCCGGCTCGATCGAGACGCGCGCGTCCGGCGCGACCTCGACGGTCAGCGCGGCGATGTCGATCCGGCCGCGCCGCGCCCCGGGCAGGTTCCCCGACTGCGGGACGGCGCGCTGGTTCAGGTTCGACAACATCTTCATGACGTCGTCGAGCGCGTCGAGCGAGGTCTCGACGCCCTGCGCCGGATCGTCGGCCGCGGACGGCGCCGGCGGCGCCTGCGTGCGGAGGAACTGCACGCCGACGCGAAGCCGCTCCGCGGCGTTCTGCGCCTCCTGCGTGAGCAGCCAGCTCAGCTCGTGACGAGTCAGGCGGCCTTTCGACAAACCAGCATCTCCGTTCGCAGTCGGTCCAGGCTCGAGCCCTGACGGCCCGAGCTCCCCCAACATAGAGGATCAGGCCTTCGAGCGCGAGGCTTGCGGTCGGGCGGTCCCGGCGCTGGTCCAGGCGCGCTCCGAGCCGAGCGCGAGCCACGTGAGCGGCACCTTCTGCGCGCCGAGGGTGACGACCGTGGGCCCCTTCTCCGACCACTTGCTCGCCTCGGGGAGGGCGATGGTGCGCTGGCCTTTGAGGCCCTTCGCGCCGGCGGCGTCGACACGGAGCGCCGCGATGCCGAGGCCGCTGAAGAGCGCGACGGAGCTCGACGGGATGAACGGCGCGACGATCGCCCGGACGCTGGGCGCGATCTCCGTGGCGCGCGCGGTGAGCTCGCGGACCTCGTCGAGGGTCGAGCACACGACCGCCACGCCGTTGGGGCTCGGCGGAGGCGCTCCCCTCCCGTTCACGAGGTGCGCCGTGCCCTCGACCACGTCGAGCGTCTGCCCGCCCCGCCACGGGGTCGGCGGCGCGGAGACGATGCCCGCCTTCTTCGAGGCGTCGCCCGCGGCGCCCTTGCGGTCGCGCACGACGAGGACGTCGTCCGTCGGCAGCGCGCGGGGGATCGTGACGCGGACCGGCCGCTTGAAGCTGCGCGGATCGCCCATCTCGCCCGTCGCCACGGCGTAGGCGAGGGCCTCGGCCGACGCGATCGCCACGGGCCGCGGCGCGGTGCTGCCCGGCTCGAGGTCGTGGGTCCGCGCGGACAGGCCGCCGGGGACCGGCGGGTGCAGCTCTCCGGTCATCACGCGCGCGTCGGGCTCGACGAGGCGGGCGCCCGTGGCGATGAGGTCGGTGAGCGCTCCGGTCGCGCTCAGGACCTCGAGCATCTGCCGCGACGGGATCGCGACGAGGAACTCGACGCGCGGCGGGACGCGCTTCGACTTCAGGAGCGCGGCGGCCGCGAACAGGTCGCGGAGCGTGCAGCCGCTGTCGCCGCCGAGGAGCACCTGCGTGACGGGCTTGCCGGCGATGTCGCGGACGGTCTTCACCTGCCCGGTCTCGTCCATGTAGAGCGGATCGACGGCGCCGAGATCGACGTTGAGGACCTCGTCGCACGGCGCGCCGGCGTCGGGGACGAGCGCGCGATGCGCCTTCGACCGGCGCTGATCGCGGAGGAAGACCTCGGTGCGCTCGTCGCTGACGAAGATCGCGCCGGCGGCGCCGAGCTGGGGCGCGATCCCCGCGAGGACGGCGCGCTCGCCGACGGACAAAAGGCGCGCGCTCGGGCCGGCGAACTCGATGACCACGGGCGCGGCGTGGGCGGCCTCGATCCGGCCGACCGCCTCGCCGAGCCCGCGGCGCACGAGCTCGTGGGCGATGTCGCGGGCGCAGACGAACGGCCGCGTTCGCCCGGAGAGCAGCACCTGCACGCTGCGCGGCGGGCGCAGGACGATGCTGCCCTGGGCGAGCGCCTGCCCGAGCATGCCGGGCGAGACGACGATCGTGAGCATGCCGATGCCGCCGACGCCGGCGAGGCGCGGATCGTCGGTCACGCAGAGCCGGGCCGGGCTCGCGAAGCGCTCGAGGTGGACCGGCGCCGGGAAGCCGACGCCCGGGCGGGCCAGGACGATCCCGTGGCTCAGGATGTCGGGCGTGGCCGCGTGGACGTCCTCGGCGCGCGGACGCGACGCCGAGCCGACGCACTGGGTGTCGTAGACGATCGCGACCTCGGCCGAGGTCTTCTTCAGGCCGGCCTCTCGCGCCTCGGCGATGGCCCGGAGGGGGGCCCGGCTCAAAACGATCTGGTCTACCTTGACGCTGACCTGTGTCCCGGCCAGCATCGGGTCGGCGCAGCGTCCCGCGAGGATCTTCTGGGCCATCGTGCGGGGCGGATCCCCTGCTCGTGCGCGCATCGCCGCGCACCTTAAACGTTGGCGTCTATGCCGGTCAAGGACCGCGGACGACCACGTTGTTGACGGGGCCTCTACGTGCCTCGTAGCCTGATCCCCGAGCTCCCCGAGCGAGCGAGGGAACAAGAAAAAGCCATGTTCAAAGAGACGTTGCGCGACCTCGTCGAAGGCACCGAAGGCGGCCTCGCCGGGCTCTTGATGGACTCGAGCGGGATCGCGCTCGAGAGCTACGCCAAGGGCGACTCCCCCTTCGACATCAACGCCATCGGCATCGAGTTCGGCGTGGTGATCGGTCAGATCAAGCGCGCCGCCGAGATGCTCGAGGCCGGCAGCGCCAACGAGATCGCGGTCGGCACCGACCGCCTGATCACGCTCATCCGGACGCTCGGAGACACGTATTTCCTCGCGCTCGCGATCACGCCGGGCGGCAACTTCGGCAAGGGCCGCTACCTCATGCGGACCGCGGCGCCGAAGCTGATGGCCGAGCTCTGAGCCGCCGCGTGGCGACGAAGGAGGCCCGGCCTCCCGCCCCGCACGGCCCGGCCCCCGCGCGCCTCCGCGTCCTCGTCCTGTCGGGGCCCAACCTCCAGCTCCTCGGCGCGCGCGAGCCCGAGATCTACGGCCACGAGACGCTCGCCGGCGTCCACGCCCGCTTGCGCGCGCGGGCCAAGGAGCTCGGCGTCCAGATCACCGCGCGGCAGTCGAACCACGAAGGGAAGCTCTGCGACTGGATCGGCGCCGCCCGCGGCAAATTCGACGGCATCCTCCTGAACGCCGCGGCGTACACGCACACGTCGCTCGCCCTCTTCGACGCGCTCAAGGCCGTGGCCGTCCCGTGCGTCGAGGTCCACCTCTCGAACCCCGAGGCGCGCGAGGCGTACCGGCACGCGTCGACGATCGCGCCGGCCTGCGTCGCGAAGGTCAGCGGCTTCGGCGCGGACAGCTACGTCCTCGCCCTCGAGGGCCTCGTCCGCTGGCTGGCGCGCCGCCCGCGCTGAGCGCCGAGCGACGGCGCCGCTCGGCGCGCCTCGGTCGCCGACGACCGCACCGAGCGTCCGACCCGGCCTCGGCCGAGGACGGGCGCGCCCGTTCGCTCCTCGCGGCGGACCTCGACGCATCGCGGCGTGACCTCCACGCCGATCGCGGCGGCGCGAATCGTCGTTCGCGCCGCGCATTTTCGGCGCACGGAGCGGCGCGCGCGCGCCGCCGACGACGTCGAAATACCCTTTCGACGAAGCGAGCGTGCGACTACGGTCGCGCCGCGATGACGGTCGACATCGACAAGCTACGAGCCCTCCTCACGGTCCTCGGCGAGGAGAACGTCGCGGAGTTCGAGCACGAGTCCGAGGGCGTGCGCGTCCGCATCGTGCGCGGCGGCTTCGCCGCGCCGACGCCAGCGGTGGCTCACGCCGCGCCGGCCCTCGCGCCCGCGGCCGCCTCCGTCGAGGCGAGCACGCCCGCGGACTCCGTCGACGTGACGAGCCCGTTCGTCGGGACCTTCTACCGATCGCCGAGCCCGGACGCGCCGGCGTTCTGCGAGGTCGGCTCCGTCGTCCGCCCGGGTCAGACCCTCTGCATCATCGAGGCGATGAAGCTGATGAACGAGATCGAGGCCGAGATGTCCGGCACCGTGATCGAGATCTACGCGCAGAACGGCAAGCCCGTCGAGTTCGGCCAGAAGCTGTTCCGCATCAAGAAGGCCTGAGGCGAGCGTGGTGAACGGGCCTGTCTCCAGCGCGATGCCCTCGAGGCCGGCGGCGCCGCCGTTCAAGAAGATCCTCATCGCGAACCGCGGCGAGATCGCGCTCCGCGTGATCCGCGCGTGCCGCGAGCTCGGCATCGGCACCGTCGCCGTCCACTCGGAGGCCGACACGCGCGCGCTGCACGTCCGCTTCGCCGACGAGGCCGTGTGCATCGGGCCCTCCCCCGCCGCGCGCAGCTACCTCCACATCCCGGCGATCATGGCGGCCGCCGAGATCACCGGCGCCGACGCGATCCACCCCGGCTACGGCTTCCTCTCCGAGAACGCGGAGTTCGCGCGCCTCTGCGGCAAGTGCGGCGTGACCTTCATCGGTCCTTCGCCGGAGGCGATGCGCGCGTGGGGCGACAAGGTGGCCGCGCGCAACAACGCGAAGGCGTACGGCCTGCCGCTCCTCCCCGGGAGCGAGGTCCTGCGCGACGCCGACCACGCGGTCGCCGAGGCCAAGCGCATCGGCTTCCCGATCATCCTCAAGGCGTCCGGCGGCGGCGGCGGTCGCGGCATGCGCATCGTCCGCAAAGAAGAGGACGTCGCCTCGAACTTCGTCCAGGCCACGCGCGAGGCGGAGGCCGGGTTCAAGAACCCCGACGTCTTCATGGAGAAGTTCGTCGAGCGGCCCAAGCACATCGAGTTCCAGGTCCTCGCCGACGCGCACGGCAACGTGTGGACGCTCGGCGAGCGCGAGTGCTCGCTCCAGCGCCGTCACCAGAAGGTGATCGAGGAGGCCCCGAGCCCCGCGATGACGCCCGAGCTCCGCCAGGAGATCGGCGAGACGATCCGCCGCGCGGTGCGCGAGACCGGGTACCGCTCGCTCGGCACGCTCGAGTTCATCATGGACGAGGACAAGCGCCTCTACTTCCTCGAGATGAACACGCGCGTGCAGGTCGAGCACCCCGTCACCGAGATGGTCACCGGCCTCGACCTCGTCGCGCTCCAGATCCGCGTCGCCTCCGGCGAGCGCCTGGAGCTGCCGGACACGCGTCCCTGGAGCTTCCGCGGCCACGCCATCGAGTGCCGGATCAACGCCGAGGACCCGAAGACGTTCGCGCCGTGGCCCGGCAAGATCACCGAGTACTTCCCGCCCGGCGGCGCCGGCGTCCGCGTCGACTCGGGCGTCTACGGCGGCTGGACGGTGCCGCAGCACTACGACTCGCTCCTCGCGAAGGTCATCGTCCACGCGCCGACGCGCGCGGAGGCGATCGCGCGCATGCGCCGCGCGCTCGACGAGTTCATCGTCGGCGGCATCCGCACGAACATCGCGCTCCACAAGCGCCTGCTCGCGGACGACGAGGTCGTCGAGGGTGCGATGAGCACGCGCACCGTCGAGCGGATCATCGCGCAGCCGGAGGGTTGAGCTCGCACGCCGCTGCTCCCTCAGAGCGCCGCGGCGCGGGGCGTCGGGACACGCGCGCCGCGGCGGGTCTGGTGTCCTGAGTCCATGGTTCGTCGGACCACCGCGAGGCCCGCTTCGCCTGGAGGGCCTCGCGGTGGTCCGACGAAGCCGAACGTCGGGCTCGGGACACGTTCCTTTTTCTCATTAGAACGGTGCGCCGTCGCTCGTCATCGTAGCCTGCGCGGAGATCCATGAAGGAGTCGTTCTCGGGCTATCAGCGCTTCGTCGTCGCGCTGCTCGCCTTCCTGCAGTTCACGGTCGTCCTCGACTTCATGATCCTCTCGCCGCTGGGCGCGATCCTGATGGAAGAGCTCGGCATCACCACGGCCCAGTTCGGGCGCGTGGTCTCCGCGTACGCCTTCAGCGCGGGCGTCTCCGGGCTCCTCGCGGCGGGGTTCGCCGATCGCTTCGACCGCAAGAGGCTCCTGCTCTTCTTCTACGTCGGCTTCGTGGTCGGGACGTTCCTCTGCGGCGTCGCGTCGAGCTACGCGTTCTTGCTCGGCGCCCGGATCGTGACCGGGATCTTCGGCGGCGTGATCGCGTCGATCAGCTTCGCGATCGTCGCGGACCTCTTCCCCCTCTCGATGCGCGGCCGCGTGATGGGGCTCGTCCAGAGCTCGTTCGCCGCGAGCCAGGTCCTCGGGATCCCGATCGGCCTCTTCCTCGCGACGCGCCTCGGATGGCACGCGCCGTTCCTCATGATCGTCGGCGTGGGCGTCGTCGCGGGGATCGCGATCGTGCTCCGGCTCCAGCCGATCACGCTGCACCTCTCGGCGGGCGCCGCGGCGCGGAGCCCCGTCGCGCACCTGCTCCGCACCGCCACGCGTCCGCGCTACCTCGCGGGGTTCTCGGCGACGATCCTCCTCGCCGTCGGCGGCTTCATGCTGATGCCCTTCGGGAGCACCTTCCTCGTCCAGAACCTCGGCGTCTCGCTCGAGGAGCTCCCGATGGTGTACGTCGTGACCGGCGCCTCCGCGATGGTCTCCGGCCCGCTGCTCGGGCGCGTGAGCGACTCGTTCGGCAAGTACCGCACCTTCTTGCTCGGCTCGATCGTCACGGCGATCATCGTCGCCTGGTACACGCGCCTCTCGAGCGCGTCGCTCGGCGTCGTCATCGCGCTGAACGTCCTGCTCTTCGTCGGGATCTCCGCGCGGATGGTCTCGTCGTTCGCGCTCACGTCGGCGCTCCCCGATCTGCCCGATCGAGGCGCGTACATGGCGATCAGCTCGTCGCTCCAGCAGCTCGCGGGCGGGCTCGCGTCGTTCGCCGCCGGGCTCGTCGTCCACCAGGCGACGCCGACCTCGCCGCTCGAGGGCTACCCGACGCTCGGCACCGTCGTCGTGCTCGCGCTCGCGATCACCTTGCTGCTCATGTTCAACGTGGACCGCCTCGTGAGGCGCACGGCCGAGGTGAGGCGCGCGACGTGACGTGAGGCGCGCGGGGCCTTGTCGCCCTCGGTCCCGAACGCCGGGCCGGCCGAGGGCGCGGCGGGCGTCAGGGCCCGAACAGCTGGCGGGCCCAGAGCAGGCCGCCGCACGCGACCACGAGGATCGCCACGAGTATCAGCCAGGCGCGGAGGCGCGCGGTCGGCGGATCGGCTCGGCTCGAGGCGCCGAGCGGATCGGGCGCGTCGGAGAGGCGCGCCTTCGGGAGCTCGACCACGGTGGAGACCTCGAGGCCGAAGGCGGCGAGGATCGGCTCGGCCTTCGCGAGGAACGCGGCGTAGTCGCCTTCGCTGAACGACGGCGGCTGCTTGAAGCGCTCCTCGTGGACGCGCGCCACGAGCGAGAACGCCCGGAGCTCCGCGCGCTTCTCGCCCGCGTGGACGCTGCCGACCACGACGGCCATGCCGGACGGGTTCTTGAGCGTCAGGTGCTGGAGGCCGAAGAGCCCGCCGCGCGTGCTCTCCTCCGGCGCCGTCATGTCGACGGTGCACTCGCCGAGCCGCGTCTTGACGAAGGCCGCGCGGAACGTGTCCGCGATCGTGTTCGCGTGCGACGAGAACTGCGTGAGGATCTTCGGCATGCTCACCGTCGATCGTACCGCCCGCGCGTCCCGGAGCGAAGACTTCGACGGAGCCCGCCGGCGAAGCCGCGTCGAGCCCGAGCGGCGGCGCGGCGAGCCGGCGACCCCGCTCGACGTCGTCGCGGGGAGCTACGGCCGCGCCGCGGCCGGGCGCTCGGAGGGGCGCGCGTGGCGGTCGCCGCTCTCGGCGTGGCCGTCCTTGAAGCCGAGGACGAGGCCGTCGCCCCACGCGACGTGGCTGGCGCCGCGGACGCCGAGGTCGGAGACCGTGGCGCCCTTCTGCGCGAACGTCACGATCGCCGCGGTGCCGTCGGCGAAGACGCAGGCGAGGCGCCGGCCCGACGGCTCGAAGGCCATCGACGTCGGCGTCTCGGCGACGCGGAGCTTCGCGAGCACGCGCCCCTTCTGCGGATCGAGCAGGGCGACGCTGCCGTCGTCGCTGCCGGACGCGACGATGCGGCCGCGGACGTCCGACGCGAGGCACGTGACGCCGAACGCCTCGTCGTGCGGGGAGACGCGGTGGACGACCTTCGCCTCGGCGACGTCGACCACCAGGACGCGCCCGTCGAGCGCGCCCGTCCCGACGACGAGCGTCGCGCCGGCGAGGCGGACCAGCGCGGTGATGCGGTCGTCCGACGAGAGCGCGTAGGTGGTCACGGGGCGCCCCGCGGCGAGGTCGTAGACGTCGACCGCGCCGGCCTGCGTGCCGGAGAAGGCGTAGGCCTCGTCCGCGGCGAAGGCCGTCGGCGGCGCCTTGAGCGCGATCGGGCGCGGCGCCTGATAAGGAGGCGCCGCGCGCATGACCACGCGCGTCCCGGCCGCGATCACGGTCTCGTCCTTCGCGAGGTAGAGGCCGACGACGCCCTCCGCGCCCGCGAGCGCGCCGACCTCGCGCAGCTCGCCGCCCGTCGCCTCGACCACGCGCACGCGGCCGGAGCGATCGCCCACGGCCGCGAGGCCGCCGCGCGCCGCGACCGACGAGACGGGGGACGCCGCGCGGGCGGCGACGTCGAGCGTTTCGCGGCCCTCGGCGCGGACGCCGCCGTCGCTCCCCATCGTGAAGAGCGCGTCGGGGCACAGGGCGATGGCGACGGCGGCCTCGCCGTGGGCGGCGAACGACGCGCGCGGCTCGCCGGTGGCGGCGCGGAACGCCTGGACGAAGCCGTCGTCGATCGCGGCGACGACGTGGTCGCCGTCGGCGGCGAGCTCGACGACCTTGGCGCGCGCGCGCACGCGGCGCACGGTCTTCCGCGTCGACGCGTCGATCCAGACGAGCCAGTCTCCGAGCGCGAGGACCACGACGCCGGCGTCGACGTGGACGAGCCGCCACTCCTCCGGCGGATCGGTCGACGCGAGGCGGAGCGCGCCGAGGAGCTCCCCCTTGTCGCGCGCGAGGAAATAGAGCGCGCCGTCCTCGCCGACGGCGACGACGTGATCGCGCGCGACGACGACCTGGAGGAACGCCGCGGCCGACGCGCGGCCGCCGGCGGACGCACGCGACGTCGACCAGCGCCGCTCGTCGTCGCGTGACCAGAGCTCGATCGCGCCTCCGCGGGCGACGGCGACGGCGTCGTCGCGGCCGACGCCGAACGCGCCGATCACGCCCTTGCCGGCGGCGAAGGGCGACGGCGCGGCCCCCGCGCTCACCCGGCCGAGGTGCCTCTGCTTGTCGGCGAGGACGAGCCACTCGTCGCCGAAGCGCGCCACCGCCCCGGCGCGCTTGTCGAGCTCGATCTCACCGGCGCGCGCCCCTCGTGCGTCGTACAGGACCAGCGAGCGGTCGTGCACGGCGGCCGCGCCGCCGCTCGAGGGTGCGAGACGGCTCAAGGATCAGTTGCCTTCCCAGCGCAGGCTCTCGCCCGTCACGCTCGCGATCTTCTGCTGGTTCTGCCCCTGCGGGTTCGACAGGAAGAGGCCACCGCGGGTCGAGAAGAACGCCACCATGCGCCCGTCGGGCGAGCACGCCGGGTAGGTGTTGGAGCCCTGGTCCTGCGTGAGGCGCTTCATGTTCCCGCCGCCGAGGTCGGCGCTGAAGATGTCCCAGGTGCCGCCGTCGCGGCCCATGAAGAGGATCTTCTGGCCCTCCGGATCATTGCAGAATACAGGAGCCATGTTGTACGTGCCGCGGAAGCTCACGCGCTTTCCGTCGACGAAGATCTGGGGGTTGCCGCCCTGGTTCGAGACGTAGGCGAGCTGACCGCCCGGCCCGAACGCGGGGTGCGTGTTGAGACCGCCGTTCGTGACCTTCGTGAGCCCGGAGCCGTCCGGGGCGCCGGTCCAGATGTCGCTCTGACCGTTCTGCGAGATGACGAGCGCCATCTTGTTGCCGCCGAACGCGACGCCGAAGACGAGCCCGGCGTGCTTGAGGACCGCGGCGGGGTTGCCGACCTTGAAGAGCTGGTAGCTGCCGTCCGGGAGGCCGCCGGCGTAGTAGATGCCGCCGGGACCGGCCGCCGGCGCGAGGGCGACGTTGGACACGGCCTGGAGGCGGCCGAGCCCCTGCCCGTCGCTCTCGACGGAGAAGATGCCCTTCTGGCCGCGACCGGTGGTGGCGCTGAAGACGAGGCGGCCGCCGAAGCTCCCGGCGGTGCCGGTGAAGTACTTCACGACCTCGTTGTCGAACTGGTGGACCGCGCTCCGGATGGAGCTCGCCGCGACGTCGTACTCCTTCTTCAGCACGGCGTCCGAGCCGCGCGAGACGACGTAGAGCCGGAGCTCGACGTGGAGGTTCTGCCCGCGGGGGGTGACGTTCCCCTTCACCACGCCCTCGGCGCCGATGTTGCGCCACGAGCTCGGCTCGATGCTCGCGCCCTCCTGCGCGAGGTTCGCCGTGAAGCTGTTCGGGTCGAGCACCTGGAACATGCTCGAGAGGGTGAAGTCTCGCGTCGCGGTGTCGACGACCTGCTTGGCGATCGCGCCGTCGCCGAGCGGCGGCGTGACGGCGATCTTGAAGAGCGACCGGCTCCCGCCCTGGACGACGACGGTCGTGACGGCGCCGTTGTTGGTCGCGCTGGGGAGCGCGCTCGCCGCGGGGGCGGCGGCGCCGCCCGGCGACGGCTGCGCGACGGCGGGCATCGTCAGCGCGAGGACGGAGCCCGCGCCGAGGGCGACGACGACGGGGAGCGTCCGGAAAGCGAAGCGCGCGAGGCGGGTCGCGCGAGGGTTCGAAGTTACCTTGGCATGCATCTCGAAGCATCTCCGTTTCGGCCAGTGACGACGATCTGGATGCGGCGGCCGCGATACAGCTCGTCGACTTCCTTGGGGGGCTGCGGGAGCGGGGTCTTGTCGTCGAGGAGCTTCAATAGCATCGACCTCGCCGCGTCGTCGAAGAGCTCGTTCCCCGACCCCTTCACCGGCGCGTTCCGGACGTGCCAGATGACCATGTTCTTCCCGACGTTGATCTCGTAGACCGAGCAGAGCTTGCGCTCGTCGCCCACCGAGATGACGCTCGGGACGTTGAGGTGCTGCCCGAAGAACTGACCGAGCTGGGTCGCGTACATGTCGCCGGCGCGGACCTTGCTCGGGTCGGTCTCGGTGCCGCCGTCGACGCCGCTCTCGTGGCCCTCCTCGGGCCTCCGCTTGCTCGGGTCCTCCGCGAACGGATCGCTCTTCGCGACGAGGTTCGTGAGATCGGAGTCCTCGGCGTTCGGCGGCGGCGCGCCCGCGTCGGGGGGCTTCTTCCCCGGGTCCTCCTGCGACGCGTTGATCTGCTGCTTCGGCGCCGTCCGCTGCTGCGGCACGAGGCGATCGGGAAGCTTCTTCGGATCGATCGGCTTGCCGAGCTTGAGCAGCGCGGCCTGAACGACCGGACGCGCGACGAGCGGCCGGTCCTCTTCGGCGTCGGCCGCGGAGGACAGCGACTTCTTGTAGACGAGCGCCCCCGCCGGTCCGATGTGGAGCGCCAGCGCGAGGACGAGGCCGAAGGCGACCTCGCCCGAGGTGTAACGCGGCGTGTAGGGGACTCCGGGGAGCTTCATCGGCAGAGCTGTCTGGAGGAGACCTTAGCGGTTGGACGAGCGAAGGGCCGCATCGGTTTACTCGCGCCGCCCGCCGCCCTCACTTCACCACCAGGGGGTCGGTGACCATCCCCAGCTTCTCGACGCCCGCGCTCCGCGCCGCCGCCATCACGCGGAGGACGACGCCGTATTTCACGTTCTCGTCGGCCTGGACGTAGAGCTCCTTCTCTTCCTGGAGGCGCGCGTTGGTCTTGAGGCGATCCTCGATCGCGGCCGTGATCTCGTCCTTGCCCAGGTAGACGTGCTCGTCCGCGGTGACGATGACGAGCATCTTCGAGTCGTCGGTCTGCATCGGCGCGCTCTTCACCTTCGGCAGGTCGACCTGCACGCCGGTGGTGAGGAGCGGGGCGGTCACCATGAAGATGACGAGGAGCACCAGCATGACGTCGATGAGCGGCGTCACGTTGATCTCGTTCATGCCGCCCATCCGGCGGCGACGACCGCCGCCCGCCCCGCCGCCGCCCATCCCCATGGCTAGACGCCCCCGAGCTTCGCGCGCGACGCGACGTCGGCGGCGAAGGCGTCCATGATGTCGGCGAGCTCGCCGACGCGGCGCGAGAAGTAGTTGTAGGCCATGACGCTCGGGATCGCGGCGACCAGGCCGATCGCCGTCGCGATGAGGGCCTCGGCGATCTTCGGCGCCACGACCGGGAGGTTCGCGCTCTGCTGGTTCCCGATGCTGAGGAAGGCGTCCATGATGCCGTAGACGGTGCCGAAGAGGCCGATGAACGGCGCGGTCGATCCGATCGTCCCGAGCAGGCTCATCCAGGACTCGAGGTGCGTGACCTCGGACGCCGCGGCGCGGCGGGTGATGCTCTCGACGTGGGTCCCCTGCGCGTCGTCGAGGCGCCGGCCGCGCTCGCCCTTCGTCAAGCGGACCATCTCGTCGTAGGCCGTCGCGAAGATCCGCGCGAAGGGCGACCCCTTGAAGCCCGAGAGCCCCTGCTGCGCCAGCGCGTCGAGCGAGCCCGCCGAGTCGAACGCCTTCATGAAGCGGTCGGAGTCTCCGCGCGCGCGCATCAGGTGCAGCGCCTTCGCGAAGATCACGATCCAGCAGAGGACCGAGAACGCGACGAGCACGACGAGCACGAGCTTCACGGGGATCGAGGCGTGCAAGACGAGCTGCACCGGGTCGAGCCGCTCGCCGGCCCCCGCGGCCGCCGGCGCCCCCGCGCCGTCGGGCTGGAGCGCGACTGCGATCGACGCGGTAGCGAGGTTTCCGGCCTCAAGCGCTTCGGAGAACGTCATGGGGCACACTTATGGGCCCTACCCTTCCGCGGTGTCAAACCCCACCTGCACGCGCCGCCCGCGACCGCGCCGGGCGGGGCGCAACGAAGCATTTGTGCCGCGCCTCGGCCGAGGTAAAAGGCTCGCGTGCTTGGCTTTCGAGACCGAGGATCCCGGCGAGCCCGCCTCGCGGCGCTCGTCCTTGCGCTGGGGACCGCGCTCGTCGTGGGCGCCGTCGCGTGCGGGGCCTCGTCGTCGACGAGCCTCCCTCCGACCACCGGCATCCTGATCCGCGCCGAGACGCTCACCGCCGGCCGCGGCTGCGGGACGGAGGCGACGCAGCTCTTCAAGTACGTCGTGGTGGTCTTCCAGTACGGCGGCGGCGACCCGAACCAGCGCGCGAGCTACGACGCCGTCGTCACGAGCAACGTGTTCGACTGCTACACGGACGGCGCGTTCATCTCGCTGCCGACCATCGACGGGAACGCCACGTTCCGGCTCGAGGTCTTCGCGTACAACCGCCCGGCCTACGCGCTCGCCCCGGCGAGCGTCGACGCGGCCGCCGTGCTCGGCCGCGCGCGGACGCCCGAGGACCGCGCGCGGCTCGCCACCTTCGCCGGCGAGCTCCGCGAGCGGACGTCGCCGACGTGGACGACGGAGTGCACGGCCACGCAGCAGGAGAACGTGCAGGCGCTCGCGAGCTGCGATCCGCTCGCGCCGGGTCTGTCCGGGCTCGGCGGCGGCGGCGCGGCCCCGACGAGGATCGCGCTCGACACCGCGCGGTTCGAGCTGCCCGACGGTCGGATCGCCCTCTGCGCGGCCCCCGCGGAGGCGCCCGACGCGGGCGGGGAGCCCGGGGACGAGGACGCAGGAGAGCCCGACGCCGGGTCCGACGAGGACGCGGGAGAGCCCGACGCCGGGCCCGGCGACGCCGGCGCTCCCCTCTCCTTCGCCAAGGTGCGCGTGCGGGCGCGCATCGGCGCGCAGGTCATCGCCGACTCCGTCGTCACCTGCCCGGCGCCGTTCGTCGCCGAGGTCGTGCCCGAGCCGCTCGCCTACGAGCTCGACGTGGGGCTCCTCGACTCCGCCGGCGCGCGCGTCGATCCCGGCGCGCAGACGCTGTGCGCGGTCACGAGCCGGACCGGAGCGACGAGCTCGGCCGTTTGCCCGACCGCGGCGCCCTGATCGGCGCGACGCCGCGCGCCGGCTCGGCCGCGGCGGGCTTCTCGTCCCGGGCGACCTTGCCCATGCATCGTCGCGAAACTAGAGTCTAAGGAGGATGAGAGAGCCCGCCGAGATCGTGGCCGCCTTCCCGCGTCCGGGACGCACCCTGAAGGCCCTGCTCGGGATCGTCGCGACGTTCGCGCTCGCGGGCGCCGTGATCGTGAACTGGGCGCCGGGCGGCGAGCGGGGGATCGAGCTGTTCCGCTGGCTCGCGTTCGAGCCCGACCGCCCGATCGCGCGGCCGTGGACGCTCCTGACGTCCGGGCTCTTGACCTCGCCCGAGGGGATCAGCCACGCGCTCTGGTCGCTCGTCGGCCTCTACTTCCTCACGCCCGACCTCGAGAAGCGGTGGGGCGGCGGGCGGCTCGTGCGGTTTCTGGCGACCGCGGTCGTGCTCGGCAACCTGATGGTGCTCGCCGGCTCCCACCTGCTCCCGGACCGGAGCGTCTTCCACCCGGGCCTCGCGTTCGGGCCGATGGCGGCGATCACCGCGGCGATCATCGCCTGGTCGAAGGAGAACGCCCAGCGGCAGATCCGCTTCATGTTCTTTCTGCCGATGAGCGGCAAGACGCTCTACTGGCTCACCATCGGCTTCGCGCTCATCTCGCTCGTCTTCCTCCAGGGCGTCCACGAAGGCGGCCTCGCGCCGATCGGCGGCATCGTCACGGGCGTGCTCTTCGCGGGGAGCCCGTCGCCGGTGCGCGCGCTCTGGCTGCGCCTCCGCCTCGGCTCGCTCCGCAAGCGCCGGGACGGGATCACCGTCGAGGAGCTGCTCGGCGACGAAGCGCCGTCGCGGCCGCGGCCCAAGCGCGGGGGGAAGGCTCCGCCGCTCCGCGTCGTCCAGGGTGGGCTCGAGGAAGACCTGAAGAACCGCAAGCCGCCGAAGGACAAGCGGTACCTCAACTGACGGCGGCTCCCGCCTCGTCCCGGCGCCCGGCGCTATGGAGGGCGGCCGGACGGCGTGGTAAGCGTCCGCCCTGGCATGTGGACCCACCGCCATCTGCTCGGCATCGAGGACCTCTCGGCGGACGACGTCGACGCCGTGCTCGATCACGCGGACACGTGGTTCGAGCGCTCGCGGGGGACCGAGCGGAAGGCGGCGCTCCTCAAGGGGCGCACGATCATCAACCTCTTCTTCGAGTCGTCGACGCGCACGCGGACGTCGTTCGAGGCCGCGGGCAAGCGCCTGGGCGCCGACGTCGTCAACGTGAGCTCCTCGGGCTCGAGCGTGAGCAAGGGCGAGACGCTCCTCGACACGGCGAAGAACCTCGAGGCGATGCGCGCCGACGCGCTCGTCGTCCGTCACTCGAGCTCGGGCGCGCCGGCCTTCCTCGCCGGCCGCGTCTCGTGCGCGATCGTCAACGCCGGCGACGGCGCCCACGAGCACCCGACGCAGGCGCTGCTCGACGCCTTCACCATCCGCCGGGCGAAGGGCCGCCTCGACGGGCTCGTCGTCGCGATCTGCGGGGACATCACGCGCTCGCGCGTCGCGCGCTCGAACGCGATCCTGCTCGGCAAGAAGGGCGCGAAGGTCCGCCTTACCGGGCCGCGCACGATGCTCCCGACGGCCGCCGAGACGCTCGGCTCGTCCGTCACCGTGCTCCCCCGGCTCGAGGCCGCCATCGAGGGCGCCGACGTCGTGATGATGCTCCGGATCCAGAACGAGCGCTTCGCCGACGGAGGCCGCGGCAGCGCCGTCCCGCCGATGAGCACGACGCGCGAGTACGCCCGCACGTTCGGGTTGAACGCGGCGAAGCTCGCGAGCGCCAAGCCCGACGCCATCGTCATGCACCCGGGGCCGATCAACCGCGGCGTCGAGCTCGATCCGTACGTCGCCGACGGCGAGCGCAGCGTCATCCTCGATCAGGTCGAGGCCGGCGTCGCCGTCCGCATGGCGGTGCTCGAGCTGCTCCTCGCCCCGCGGGCCGCGTGAAGGGCGCCGCCCCCCGTCGCGACGCGCCGCTCGGGGTCTTCGACTCGGGGCTCGGCGGGCTCACCGTCGTGCGCGCGCTCCGCGCGGCGCTGCCCTGCGAGGACATCGTCTACCTCGGCGACACGGCGCGCGTCCCGTACGGCACGAAGGGCGCGGCCACGGTCACGCGCTACGCGCTCGGCTGCGCCGGCCACCTCGTGTCGAGGGGCGTGAAGGCGATCGTCGTCGCGTGCAACACGGTGAGCGCGGTCGCGCCTCCGCGCCTCCGCGTCGAGCTCGATCTGCCGGTGCTCGGCGTCATCGAGCCGGGCGCGCGCGCGGCCGCGGCGGCGACGCGCGTGTTCAAGGTCGGCGTCCTCGCGACCGCCGGCACGATCGCCTCCGGCGCTTACGCGCGGGCGCTCGCGGCGTGCTCGACGCGCATCGAGACCTACGGTCAGGCGGCGCCGCTCCTCGTCCCGCTCGCCGAGGAGGGGTGGACGGAGGGCGAGGTCCCGGCGCTCGCCGCGCGCCGCTACCTCGCGCCGCTCGCCGCCGCGGGCGTCGACGTCGTCATCCTGGGCTGCACGCACTACCCCTTGCTCTTCGACGTCATCGAGCGCGAGGCCAAGGCGATGCTCGGCCCCGACGTGACCATCCTCGACAGCGCGACCGTCGTCGCGCGCGAGGTCGCGTCGTTCCTCCGCGAGCGGGATCTGCTGCGCGGCGGCGCCCTCGGGGCGGACGGCGCGGCCGCGCCGGGCGCGACGCGCCTGCTCGTCACCGACGTGCCGAAGACGTTCGACGAGACCGCCGCGCGCTTCCTCGGCGAGCGCGCGGGCGCGGCCGAGCAGATCGATCTCTGACGCGCGCGGCGCGCGCGCAGGTCGCAGGCGAGGAGCGACGCGCGCGCGCAAGAGCTGCGCGCCGTGCATCCCGATCGGCACACGGCGCGGATTGCGGGTTCCTTCCTCGAGGTATATGGCTCAGAATGCCGAGGTGGCTTTGCCTCGCCTCGTCCTCGCGACGCAAGACACCCGAGAAATCGCGCGGGTGATCCGCGGCGCGCTCCGCTTGCGAACGGAGATCGTGAGCCTCGTGGAGCCGCCGATCGGCGCGGGCCAGCACCTCCTCCACATCGAGGTGCCCGGCGGCGAGAGCGTCTCGCTGCTCGCCGAGCCGGCCGGCGGCGCGCGGCCCGACGGCTACCCGCTCTCCGTCCGCCCGGTCACGCGCGTCCAGATGGCCGAGCTGTTCGCGCTCGTCGAGCGCCTCGACGAGCCCTCGCGCACGGACCCGCCGCCGCCCGAAGACGACGAGGGCTCCGACCCGCCGGGCGGTCCACCGGACGACACGATGGTCGACGCCGTGCCGTCGCGGATCGTCCTGCCGACGAGCTCCTTCGCCCAGCCGGACGCGCTGCCGAGCGCGCCCCGGGCGCACAACGCCCCCCCGTCCGCGCCGCTCCCGACGGGCGATCGCTCGCCGTCCTCGACGCGCGACCGCCCGCCGTCGTCGTCGGGGCTCCGCGGGCAGCCGCCGTCGTCGTCCTCGGCGCAGCGGCACGCCGATCCGCGCGTGGGCCGCGTGCTCGCCGGCAAGTACCAGATCGACGCGCCCATCGGGCGCGGGGCGGCGGCGACCGTCTACCGGGCGACGCACAAGGACCTGCGGCGCGCCGTGGCGGTGAAGATCCTCCACGCCGAGAACCAGGGCGAGTCGCAGTTCATCCGCCGCTTCAAGGCCGAGGCGCTGACCGCGAGCAAGCTCGAGCACGTCAACGTCACGCGGATCATCGACTTCGGCGAGGAGCGCGGCGAGCTCTACCTCGTGATGGAGCTCGTGAACGGCGTCACCCTCGAGGCCCTCCTCGCCGAGGGCGGGCCGCTCCCCCAGAGGCGCGTCGTCGACATCGGGATCCAGGTCTGCCGCGCGCTCGTCTTCGCCCACGCGCAGGGCGTCATCCACCGCGACATCAAGCCGGAGAACGTCATGATCGTCCCGGACGCGGACGACGACGGCGAGCCGTGCGATCTGGTCAAGGTGTGCGACTTCGGCCTCGCGAAGCTCCGCGATCCCGGCGACGGCGACAGCGTCGAGATCACGGTGAGCGGCATGCTCTGCGGCTCGCCGGCGTACATGTCTCCGGAGCAGACGCGCGGCGACACGCTCGACGTCCGCACCGACGTCTACTCCCTCGGCGTGACGATGTTCGAGGCGCTGACCGGCGCGCTCCCGTACGAGGCGTACAGCATCGGCGAGCTCTTCCTGAAGAAGTGCACCGAGAACGCGCGCCGCGCGTCGGAGCTCGTCGACGGCGTGGATCCGCTGCTCGATGACATCATCACGCGCGCGATGGCGATCGACCCCGACGCGCGCCACGAGTCCGCGCGCGAGCTCCGCACCGAGCTCCGCACGGCTCGCGAGGCGCTCGACGACGACGAAGGCGGAGAGCACGCCACGATCATCGGCGGCTGAGCGCCTCGGCCCCGAAGGGGCCGCGCTCGGGATCTGGCCAAGAAGTCTCTTGGCCAGGTTCTTCTCGATGTCATCTCGGGAGGGCTCGCGCCCTCCGGCCCCGAAAGAGCGCGGTTTTTCGGGGCACCACCCTCCGCGGTGGCTCCGCTGCGCGTCGCCGATGTTGGACTTTCGACGGCTCTTCAGTGCACGCGGATCATGCGCGGGGCCCGAGCGACGTAGTCGCTCTTGCCGATCGCTTCGAGCGCGCCCTGGATCGCCGCCTCCTTCGCCTCGTGCGTCAGGATGACCACGTCGACGGGGACGTCGGCCGTGCCCCTCCCCTGCTGCACGAGCTGCTCGATCGAGACGGCGCGCTCCCCGAGCGAGCCCGTGATCTTCGCGAGCACGCCCGGCCGGTCGAAGACCGAGAGCCGGACGTAGTAGCGCGCCTCGACGTCCGCCATCGGGGCGAGGTGGCGATCGCCGAGGCGGATGGCGCGCGTCATGTTGCCCGACACGCCGCTCTTCTTCGCGATCGCGACGTCGACGAGGTCGGCCACCACGCTCACGGCCGTCGGCATGTCGCCCGCGCCGCGGCCGGAGAGGAGGCAGGGGCCGAGCGCGCGCCCTTCGATGGCGACCGCGTTGAGGACGCCGTTGATGTTCGCCAGCGGATCGTCCTCGGCGACGAGCGCCGGGTGCACGCGGAGCTCGAGCGGCGCCGACGGCCCCTCGCCCTTCAGCTTCGCGACGGCGAGCTGCTTGACCACGAAGCCGAAGCGCTCCGCGAAGGCGTGGTCGACGGGCTCGACGGCGTCGATCCCCTCGGTCGAGACGCGCGCGCCGTCGAGGCGCGCGCCGAAGGCCAGCATCGAGAGGACGACGAGCTTGTGCGCGGCGTCGCCGCCGCCGACGTCGAGCGTCGGGTCGGCCTCGGCGTACCCCTTCTCCTGGGCCTCCTTCACGGCGGCCTCGAACGAGAGGCCGCCCTGGCGCATCCGGGTGAGCACGTAGTTCGACGTGCCGTTGATGATCCCCGAGAGGCTCGCGATCGTGTCGCTGGCGAGCGAGTCGCGGAGCACGCGGATGACGGGGATGCCGCCGCCGACGGCGCCCTCGAACGCGAGATCGACGCCCCGCTTCCTCGCGCGCTCGAGGAGCTCTCCGCCGTGGAGCGCGAGGAGCATCTTGTTCGCGGTGACGACCTGCTTGCCCGCGGCGATGGCCGCGGCGAGGTGCTCGCGCGCCGGCTCCACGCCGCCCATGACCTCGACGACGACGTCGATCGACGGATCGCCGAGCACGGCGGCGGCGTCGGTCGTGACGCGGTCGCGATCGAGCTCGGCGACGCGTTCCTTGTTGGGATCGCGGACGAGGACGCGCGCGATGTCGATGGGAGCGCCGACGCGCGCCTCGATGTACGAGGCGTTCGCGCGGAGGAGCTGGACGACGCCGCCGCCGACGGTGCCGCAGCCGAGGAGGCCGACCTTGATCATCTGGGCATGCTCGCCGGATCAGAAGCCGGGGTCACGCGCGTTGTGAGGCTCCTCCCCCGGCCTGCGCGGCGCGGCGGAGCCCGCGGGCCGGCGCGGAGCCGCAGGCGGCC
>JAHBWF010000108.1 GCA_019637105.1 Labilithrix sp. | reverse complement strand
GGAGGCCATCGCCCAGAGCGGCCGGCTCCGCGCGCAGCTCGAGGGGGCGACGCGCGATGCCAAGGAAGAGCCCGCGCGGACGAGCACCGCGGCGGTGACCGACGCCGGGGCCCGCGCGCCGGCGAAGGCGGGCGCGAAGGACGGCGCCCCCGCGAAGCCCGACGCGAAGGACGGCGCCCCGGCGCCGAAGACGAACGCGGACGGAGGTGCACGATGAGCCGCCTCGGGATCCCGCTGGTCGTGAGCGCGCTCGCCGTCGCGTGCGGCGGCGCGGGCGCGCCCCGCGTCGTCAAGGTCGGCGAGGCCGAGCGCGCGCGCGCGAGCCTCCAGGGGCGCGACGCGCAGACGCTCGCGCCGCAAGCGTTCGCCGAGGCCGATCAGGCGCTCCGCGCCGCGAAGGAGGCCGAGCGCGCCGGCGACGAGGTCGCCGCGGAGCTCCACGCCGAGCGCGCGGTGGCGGCCTACCAGCACGCGGTGGGCATCGCGCGGCTCGCGCGGGCGACCGACGAGGAGACGCAGGCGAAGGAGGCGCTCGCCCGCGCGGTCGAGCAGGCGCAGCGCTACGCGACCGCGCGCAAGGCCGCGGAGCGCGAGGCGGACGACCTCGAGAAGCAGCTCAAGGTCGCGCGCGAAGCCGAGCGGCCCGGCGCGGCGGGGCCGGCGGATCCGCAGCGGGAGCGCGCGCGTCTCGTCGCGGCGCAGTCGCTCGCCGTGCAGGCTCGCCTGCTCTGCAGCGCGGCGCGCCTGGTCTCGGCGGAGGCGCCCGGCCTCGCCGAGGCCGAGGCGGCGTCGGCGGACCTCGAGAAGAAGCTCGACGCGTCGCCGCGGCCCGCGCCGATCGACGCGGCCGCGCGCGCGCGCGCGGCGTGCCTCACCGCGCTCACCAAGGCGCGCCGCACCGGCGCGCCGGACGCCGACCAGTCCGACGGCCTCCTCGGCGAGCTCTCGCGCTCGGCCGATCCGAACGCCACCCGAACGACGGATCTGACGCCGACGCGCGACGAGCGCGGCGTGGTCGTCACGCTGCGGTCGCTCTTCTCGGGCGCCAAGGCCGCGACGCTCACGACGGAGGCGGAGCGCACGCTCGGCGACCTCGGGCGGATCGCGGCGGCGCACCCCGCGTTCGGCGTGCAGGTCGTCCTCCACGACGCGGCGCCGCCGAGCGCGGCCGACGTCGCGCTCGGCAAGAAGCGCGGCGACGCCATCGCCAAGGCGCTCGCCGGGGGCGGCGCGAGCGCCGCCAAGACGAAGGTGGAGCAGGCCGGCGCGCGCGCCCCGGTGTTCGATCCCGCGGACGCGAAGCGGCGCGACAAGAACGCGCGCGTCGAGATCGTCTTCGTCGGCGGGAGCTGACTCCCGCGGGCCTCTCGGGCGCTCGCGGGGCCTGCTCCCGCGGGCCTCTCGGGCGCTCGGGGGGCTGCTCCCGCGGGCCTCTCAGGCGCTCGTCACGAGCTTGTAGCCGAAGCCGTAGACCGTGAGGATGTGCGTCGGCTTGTCCGGGGACTTCTCGATCTTCTTTCGCAGCTTCACGATGAAGTTGTCGACGGTGCGGTTGGTGGGCGACGCGTCGAGGCCCCAGATCTTCTGGAGGATCTCGTCGCGGCTCACCGGCTGACCGACGCGCTCCGAGAGGAGGCGGAGGAGCTCGACCTCGTAGAACGAGAGCGCGTGCTCGGCGCCGAACGCCTTGAGCGAGTGGGTCGAGAAGTTCACCTGCGCGTCGCCGATCGTGAGGGTCTCCGGCGCGGCGCTCGGGCGCGACGCCCGCCGGAGGATCGCCCGCATGCGCGCGATGAGCTCGTTCACGCTGAACGGCTTCGTCACGTAGTCGTCGGCGCCGGCGTCGAGGCCGCGGATCTTGTCGGTCTCCTGCGAGCGCGCGGTCAGCATGATGATCGGCAAGAACGGGCTGACGCGGCGGAGCTCCTCGCAGACGGCGTAGCCGTTGATGTCCGGGAGCATGAGATCGAGGATGACGGCGTCGGGGTTGTGGGCGCGGGCGAGCTGGACACCCTCCTTCCCCTTCCCCGCCGAGATCGTGGCGAAGCCCTCGAACTCGAGGGCGTCGCGAAGCCCCATCACGATGTGGGGCTCGTCCTCGATGACGAGGATGGTCTTCTTCGCGTTCACCATCACGACGCCCGACGATACCAGCAGCGCTCCGGCGGAGACCACGCGTTCCGACGAGGCGGGGCCCGAGGCGAGCGCTCGGCGTCGCGCGCGGGCCCAGGTGCGAGGGCTCCGCCGGACCGCCCGGGCCCACCAAGAAAAAGAGGGCGAGCCCGGCGTGGGCCCGCCCTCTCGTTCGAGGACGTGAGGCGGTCAGGCGACCGCCGGGGCGTCGCTCAGTCGCCCGCCGCCGCGCCCGCAGCGAACTGCTGGATGCACTGGAGGCTGAAGCGCGCGCCGACGAGCTCGGCCGTTCCGGTCGAGAAGATGAGCGCCTGCGGGCAGCGACCCGCGGGGTTCTTCTTGTTGGCCGGATCGTTCTCGACGTAACACCAGCGCTTGTCGGTGACGTCCTTGCACGTGTCGCCGCGCGCGACGGTATCCTGCGGGATCTCGCACACCGGGAGGGCGGCGAGGTCGAGGCCGCCGTCGCCGGCGCTGCCGGTCTCGGCGCGCTGCTGCTCGAGGAAGACGTCGAGGATCGCCTTCTCCGGCGGCTGGAGGCCGTAGGTCTCGCACTTGTCCGTCGGCTCGCTGAGCTGGGCGAGGACGAGGCACGGCACCGGCGCCGCCTCCGCGTTCGCCTCACGCAGCTTCTGCGGGAGGCACTGCGTGGTGAGCGCGTTCTTCAGACGGTCGACGATCGCCGCGACCGCGGGGCGGTAGCCGTACGTCGGCGCGGTCGGATCCGTGAGCTGGATCGGGCAGAGCGAGGAGATGATGCCCTGGTCGCCGAGCGCGCGGACGACCTGGAACTCGCGCACCGTCGGGTACGCCTTCGCTTTGACCTGCTGGTTGCCCTGACCGCAGAGCGGCTGGTTCGTGGTCGACTCCGGCGTGCAGTCGCACGACGGATCGCCCGCGGCGCACTCACGCGGCTCCGGGAGCTCGAAGGTGCACGCGTACTGGAGGTCGGACTGGTCGGTTTTCCACTCGCGGCCGTGGATCGGGTCGTCGCCGTTCGAGCCGCGCGGCTCATCGGCGCCCTTGAGGCCGACCGCGGTGCGCGGCGCGACCGACTGGATCATGTGCGGGTCGATCCCGCTGAAGTCGAAGTTCGTCGGATCGCGCCCGAGGATCTTCACCCAGTCGTCGTTGGTGATCCGGCTCTTGTCCATGTCGTTCGGATCGAAGTGGAGGAGCTGGTGGGGCACCCCGCCGACGACCGCGAAGAAGATGAGGTCCGGGCTGCGCGTGCTGCGCGGGAGGTTGCAGAGCTCGTCGCCGGGCTCACGCGGGAGCTTGGCGGCGAAGAGCGGGTTCGTGCACTTCGCGGTGCTCGTGTACGGGGCGATGTCGCGACGCCCGTTCGCGGCGACCGTGGTCACGTGCTCGGCCTTGCGGTCCGGCACGCGGAACTTGGTGAAGCCGTCGACGTAGCGCCGGATCGGGTACTGGGGATCGATGCCGTAGCGCTCCTTCATGCGGTGGAAGCGCACGTTGAGCTCGTCGTCCGTCGACCCGTAGTAGCCGTTGTAGCCGTCGCCCTGCTTGTCGGCCTGACCGGACTTGGTGCAGTTCTGGTCCTGCTTGATCTTCTGGCAGGAGGGCTGGTTGGGATCGCAGAGGGTCTGGAACCCGCAGGAGGTGCACTCCTCGCTGCCCGGTCCGAGGTTCGCGTCGGTGCACGCGGAGGTGCCGCGCGGCGCGGTCGTCCCCTGGCCGGTGCCGCCGCGGAAGACCTTCGAGCCCGGGAAGTTCTTCGCCATGAAGGCCCAGCCCTGGCCGCCGACCGCGAGCGGGTCCGCCGACGAGTCGTCCTCGTCCGTCAGCATGATGATCGCGACGAGCGAGTCGGGGCGGAGGAAGTCGGCGCGCTGCTGGAGCACCTCGATGTCGACGCCCTCGCCGAGATCGGCCTGGTTGCGCTCGTCGAGCTTGATGACGTCCCAGGGATCGGGCTGGATGAGGAAGCGGTAGACGCTCTCGAGCTGCGCCTCGAGACCGCAGCCGTTCTGACCGACGCCGACGACGAGGTTGCGGAAGTTCTCGGTGAGCCCGTCCGCGCCCTCGATCGTGCGGATCGGGCGCTCCGGCGGCGGGTGGCGCTTCGGATCGTTGTTCTCCTCCGCCTGGGGGAACCAGGCGAGGAAGTTGCCCGGCTTCGCGAGCTCGATCTCGCCGCCCTGCGGGTTGATGTTGAGGAGGCGCCCGCGGTCGTTGGTGCGCGGGTTCGTGGCGACGCAGACGTCGCCGCCGAAGTTGCCGAGCGACGACGACACGACGCCGATGTGCATGTCGGTGACCGGCTTGAACTCCGGCTCGTGGTTCACCGGGCAGCCGTACCGGTTCTCCTTGTTGCCCGCGGGATCGGCCACGGAGCCGTTCGGATCGGGCGTGCCTTCGCTGTTCACGCAGCGCGGCTTGAGGAGGCCGTTGATCAGGTCGGGGACGGCGTCCGCGAGGATCGCCTGCTTGTCGCCCATCGACGCCGAGTTGTCGATCGCGAACAGGAGGTCGACCTTGTCGACGGCCTGCTGCGAGACGGTCGACGTGAAATTGACCTTCGTCGTCGGCGGCTGCTGGCCGACCGGTCGCGCGAGGCAGCCCGTGCCGAGCGCGCCCAACATCACGGCGGTGGCCGACCACGCGCCTCCGATGAAGAGCCATTTGCCGAGCCGGTTCGTCCACTTCATCGTGAGCGCTCCTTGGAGAGTCGTTCGTTTTTCCGCTTCGCCGCGATCGGGGCGCCAGAGCCTACCGACCCGAAACTCAACCGGTTACCTACCGAAAGGCGGCCCAGGGTGTCAACGAGGGTACACCTCGGGCCGGAAACGGCGGGGTATTCACGCGGCGTGCCGGGGGCGGCGGGCGATTTCTCAGGGAAAGGGACGCGAGGGGAGCCCGAAAGGCGCCAACTCGGTTGCCAGACGGCAGCGCGGTTGGCGTGACACGGGGAGCGCCGGAGCAGGCGGGCCCGCGAGTGTCCCCGAGTCCCTCACAGGCGAAGCGGACCTCGCGATTCCCTGGCGAACCATGGGCTCGGGACACTAGTCGGAGGCGGTGCGCTGCTGGACGCACTGCAGCGTGAAGCGGGCGAACGAGAGCTTCTGGCTGGCCTTGGTGAAGGCGATGGCGTTGGCGCAGAACGTCAGCTTCGGCGCCTGCGCGTAGCAGAAGGCGATGTCGTCGCTCGCGTCCTTGCAGGTCTCTCCCGGCGGGACGACCACCTGGGGGACGGCGCAGATCGGGTGGAGCGTCGACGCCTCCCCCTCCTCGTCGCGGAGCCGTTCGCGCATCTGCGCGAGGAGGTCGGCGCTCGGCGGCGTCAGGCCGAAGCGCTCGCAGTCCGAGTCGGGCCCCGGATCGGGGAGCATCGCGAGCACGAGGCAGGCGACGCTGCCGGCGTCGTCCCGCTCGAGCGCGCGCGGCAGGCAAGAGCCCACGAGCGAGCGCTCGAGGCGCGAGGTGATCGCGCGGACGGCCGGCCGGTAGCCGTAGTCGTCGGCGTCGGGCTCGGTGAGCTGCTTGGGGCAGAGCGACGTGGCGATCCCTTGCTCGTCGAGCTCCTTGACCACCATGAGCGGGCGGCGCGAGGGATAGGCCTTGCCGCGCACCTGCACGCTCCGGTCATCGGCGGCGCAGAGCGGCGCGTCCTTCGCGCCGTCGCAGTCGCAGAGCCCGCGCTGGCGCTCGGCGTCGCCGCACGCGCGACGGATCGGGACCGCCTCGCCTCCTGGGCCTCGCTCGTAGAGATCGAACGTGCACGCGAACTGGAGATCGGCGCCGTCCGTCGTCCACTCGCGGCCGTGGACCGGATCGGCGTCGTCGCGCGCGGACGGCGGCGGGAGCCCGGGGCGCGGTGCGCGCGACGGGATCATGTGCGGATCGATGCCCGCTTCGTCCCAGCGCGCGGGGTCGCGGCCGAGCACCTTGGTCCAGTCGATGGGCTTCGGGTCGTCCGCCGCGGTGCGCGGGGCGTCGGGGACGAGCGTGCTCGGCACGCCGCCGATGACCGCGAAGTAGACGAGGCCCGGCGAGCGAGGGCCGCGCGGGAGCCTGCAGAGGTCCTCGTTCGGCTCCGTCGGCAGCCGCGCGGCGAAGAGCGGGTTGGTGCAGCCGGCCTTCGGCGCGTAGTTGCCGGAGCCGTCGTGCTCGTGCTCGCGGAGCGGGACGCGCGGCTTCGTGAGCGCGTCGACGTAGCGCGCGATCGGGAACTGCGGATCGACCCCGAAGCGCTCCTTCATCCGGTGGAAGCGGACGTTGTGCTGGTCCTCGCTCTCCGCGTACTTCGGCGGAGAGCAGCCGGGCGCGTCCGGAGCGAAGAGGCACGAGGTGCAGTCCTCGCTCGCCGGATCCTCCGCGCAGGCCGCCGTCGCGCGATCGCGGACGGGCTTCTCCATGAAGCGCCAGCCGCTGCCCTGGAAGGAGAGCGGATCGGCCGTGGAGTCGTCCTCGTCCGTGAGGACGATCACCGCGACGAGCGAGTCGGGGCGGAGGAACGCGGCGCGCTGTCGGAGCAGCTCGACGTCGACCTGGCTCGCCGGGCCGTAGGTCGCCCTCCCGTCGACCTTCTCGATCGAGGTCCACGGATCGGGCTGCACGAGGAAGCGGTAGACGCTCTCGAGCTGCGCCTCGAGCCCGCAGCCGTCCTGGCCGACGCCGACGATGAGGTCGCGGAACGCCGCGCCGAGCGCGCCGACGTCGGTGGTCTTCGGCACGGGCGGATCGGGGTGGCGGACCTTGTCGCGGTTCTTCTCGACGTCGGGGTACCAGGCGAGGAAGTGGAGGTCGCCGGCCGCGGCGACGTCGCCGCTCTCCCCGCGCGCGAGGAGGTGACCGCGATCGTCGTTGCGCGGGTTGTCCGCGCGGGAGCACATCGCGGAGCCCATCCCGCCGAGCGACGACGAGATGACGCCGATGTGCATGTCGGTGATGGGCGGGAACGCCGGCTCGGAGCCCGACGGGCACATCTCGGCGTCCGGCTTCGTCGGCTCGGAGAGCACGCCGACCGGCTCGCGCGTCGTCTTGTCGACGCACTTCGGCCGGACCAGGCCCTCGAGGAGGTCGGGCACGGCGTCCGCGAGGATCCGCTGTTTGTCGGCCATCGAGGCCGAGTTGTCGACCATCACGAGCAGGTCGATCTTCTCGATCGCCGGCTGCGAGACGATCGTGTCGAACGAGATCTTCGTGGTCGGCTGCTCGAGCGAGACCGGCCGGCGGACGCACGCGGGCGCGACGACGCAGACGCACGCCGCGACGAGCGTCGCGATCGTGGTCCGCGTCCGTCCCGCTCCGCGGACGGAGAAGGGGAAACGCGATGGGCGGGGCATGAGACCTCCCGTGTCTGTCTTGCCGATGGCCGCCGCCGCGCGCTTCCGTCGACGCGCGCGTCAGGGCGCGGGCGTCTTCGCGGGGTAGACGCGGCGCAGCGCCTTCAGGTGCCGCGCCGTCACGCCGGGGACCGCGAGGATCTGGGCGTCGTCGGCGGCCTTGATCGCCTTCAGGCTGCCGAGGTGCAACAGCAGGCTCTGCTTCGTCTTCGGGCCGATGCCGGCGACGTCGTCGAGCGCGGAGCGCATGCGCTTCTTCTTCCCGAGGCGCTCGCGGGCGCGGTTCGAGAACCGGTGCGCCTCGTCGCGCGCCCGCGCGAGGAAGAACATCGACGCCGAGTGGCTCTTCAGCGGGATCGGGTTCTTCTGCCCGGGCAGGTAGACGCGATCGACGAGCGTGTCCCCCGCCACGTTCTCCTTCTCCTTCGCCAGCGCGACGATCGGCAGATCGTGGAGGCCGAGGTCGCGCGCCGCGGCGAGCGCGACCGCGAGCTGACCGCGCCCGCCGTCGACCACGAACAGATCGGGGAGGTCCCAGTCGACGTCCGCGCCCTCCGAGGCGTCGCCCTCGTCCTCCGGCGGCGCGCCGCCGGGCTCGCCGGCCGCCGCCGCCGGCGCGCGCGACGAGAGCGAGAGCTCGCGCGCCTCCTGCCGCTTGAGCCCGCGGCGGAAGCGGCGCGCGAGCACCTCGTACATCGCGCGGTAGTCGTCGCCGGCGAGCGAGACCGGCACGCCGTCCACGTCCTGCTCGAGCGTCCCCTCGCCGCCGCCGGGCGTCGGCGCGCCGTCCGTCGCCTTCGACGCGGAGGCCTCGCCGCGGACGTGGAACGTGCGGTAGCGCTTCTTGTCGGGCTCGCCGTCCGTCATCGCCACGACGGCGCCGACCGTGTCCTGGCCGCCGAGATGCGAGATGTCGCAGCACTCGATCCGGCGCGGGACCGTGGGCAGCCGGAGCCGCTCCTTGAGCTGGGTGAGGCGCTCCTGGACGTCGTCGGACGCGCGGCGCTTCTCGGTGAACGCGTGGCTCGCGTTCTCGTTCGCGAGCCGCAGGAGGTCGACGCGCGGGCCGCGCTGCGGGCAGAGCAACGCGACCTTGTGCGCGGCGCGCTCGCTCAGCCACTCGGCGGTGCCGCTCGCGGCGTCGGGGAGCGTCGGGACGATGATCTCGTCCGGGATCGGCAGCGCGGCGGCGCTCGCGTCCGCGCCGCTCTCCGAGGACGAGAGCGCGTAGTGCTGCGCGAGGAAGGCGGCGACGACCTCCTCGTCGGGGACCTCGGCGTTCTTGACCGAGAACGTCGCGACGTCGGCGAGCTTGCCGCGCCGGACGTGCAGGAGCGCGAGCTCCACGAGGTCGGCCTCGCGGTGGATCCCGAGCACGTCGCGGTCGACGTCGTCGACGCTGACGACGCGCTGCTCCTCGCGCACCTTCTCGACGGCGTGGATCTGATCGCGGTAGACCGCGGCGAGCTCGAAGCGCATCGCCCGCGCCGCGGCCTGCATGCGCGCGGCGAGCTCCTCCGACAGCTCGTCGTGCCGGCCGTCGAGGAACATCGCCACCGCCCGGACCTGCTCGTCGTACCACGCCCGATCGACCTCGAGCACGCACGGCGCGGGGCAGCGCTTGATCTGGTGCTGGAGGCACGGTCGCTTGCGGCTCCGCATCTCCGTGTCGGTGCACGTCCGGAGCTGGAAGTGCTTGTTGACGAGGTGGAGCGTGCGCCGCGCGGCGGTCGCCGAGTGGTACGGCCCGAAGTAGCGCGCCGTCTCGCCCGGCTGATAGCTCGGCCTGCGGACGACCCAGAGGCGCGGCCAGGCGTCCTTCGGATCGAGCTTGAGCGAGATGTAGTCCTTGTCGTCGCGGAGCTTGACGTTGTAGCGCGGCCGGTGCTCCTTGATGAGGGTGTTCTCGAGGATCGCCGCTTCCTTCTCGGTCGCGGTGACGATCGTGTCGAGGTCGCCGATCGTCCGCTGGAGGATCGGGATGAAGTAGCGGTTGTCGGTGGAGCCTCCCTGGAAGTAGCTCCGGACGCGGCTGCGGAGCGACTTCGCCTTGCCGACGTACACGACGCCGCCCCTCCTGTCCTTGAACAGGTAGACGCCCGGCGACGCCGGGAGCGCGTCGAGCTTCTCGGTGACGACGTCGGGGAGCACGCGCCGCGGATCCTAGTACCTCGACTCGTCGATTTCGATGGGTCGCGGTACGATCGTGACGCCGACACCCGGGCACGAGGCCGCGCGACGACGGAGGTTCGCTCCGTCCCTCCTTCCGCTCGTCCGCTCGTCGCGGGTCGGAGCGAGCCGGTCGAGCTCACGGGGCCGGGGGCCGGCGCGACCCGAGCGGAGGCCGAAGACCTGCGCTATGACCGAGCGCGATGTCTTCGGCCTCGCCCATCACGGCGCTGCTCGGGCCGACGAACACCGGCAAGACGCACCACGCGATCGAGCGGATGCTCGAGCACGCCTCCGGGATGATCGGCTTGCCGCTCCGCTTGCTCGCGCGCGAGGTCTACGACCGGCTCACCGCGCGCGTCGGCGAGTCGCGGGTCGCGCTCGTCACCGGCGAGGAGCAGCGGATCCCGCGGCGGCCGTCGTACTGGGTCGCGACGGTCGAGGCGATGCCGGTCGAGCGCGAGGTCGACTTCCTCGCGGTGGACGAGGTTCAGCTCGCGGCGCACGCCCAGCGCGGCCACGTGTTCACGTCGAGGCTGCTCTCCGCGCGCGGCCGGCTCGAGACGTGGTTCCTCGGCGCCGACACGATGCGCGACGCGCTCCGCGAGCTCGTCCCCACGGCGCGCCACGTCGAGCACCCGCGCCTGTCGCGCCTCTCGTACGCCGGCGCCGCGCCGCTCGCGCGCCTGCCGCCGCGGAGCGCGGTCGTCGCCTTCTCGATGCCGCACGTCTACGAGCTCGCCGAGCGGCTGCGCAGACGGCGGGGCGGCGCCGCGGTCGTCCTCGGCGCCCTCTCCCCGCGGACGCGCAACGCGCAGGTCGCGATGTTCCAGGCCGGCGAGGTCGACTGCCTCGTGGCGACGGACGCGATCGGCATGGGGCTCAACCTCGACGTCGATCACGTCGCGTTCGCCGCCGCGCGCAAGTTCGACGGGCGCGACGTGCGCGAGGTCGACGACGCCGAGCTCGGGCAGATCGCCGGACGCGCCGGGCGCTGGATCCACGACGGGACGTTCGGGGCGGTCACGCCGCTCGAGCTGCCGGCCGGCGCGGTGCACGCCGTCGAGACGCACACCTTCCCGCGTGTGCGGCGCGTCCAGTGGCGATCGGACGACCTCGATTTCTCCTCGGTCGCGGCCCTCCGTGCGTCCCTCGCCGCGCCGCCGTCGCGCGGGATCTTCCGTCACGCCGCGGGGGCGGAGGACGCCGCGTGCCTCGCCCAGCTCGCGGGGCGCGCGGACGTCGCGGCGCGCGCGGGGACCAGGGACGGCGCGCGCCTCCTCTGGGACGTCTGCACGGTGCCCGATTTCCGGAGGCTGCTGCTCGAGGTCCACGTCGACTTCCTCGCGGAGCTCTTCGCCGAGCTCGCCGATCGCGGGCGCCTCCGCGACGCGTGGCTCGAGCGCCACGTCGGCGAGCTGGAGCGCGGCGCGCCGAGCGACGTCGAGGAGCTCGTCGCGCGGATCGCGGCGGTCCGTACGTGGACGTACGTCGCCAACCGCCGGGCGTGGCTCGACGCGCCCGACGCGTGGCAAGCGCGCGCGCGCGAGCTCGAGGACCGCCTGAGCGACGCGCTCCACGAGCGCCTCGTCCTCCGCTTCGTCGACGCCGCGAGGCCCGCCCGGCCCCGCGCGCGCCCGCAGGGCAAGCGCGCGTCGAGGGAGAGCGCGCCGGACCTCGGCGCGCTCGCGGGCGGCCTCGATCCCGGCCACCCGTTCGCGAAGCTCGCCGCCCTCCGCGCGGGCCTCGCGCCGGCCGCCCGCGCCCCCGGGCGCGCGGCGTGGGTCGACGAGGTCGTCCTTGCCGCGCACGAGTCGTTCGCGCTCGACGCGTCCGGCGAGATCGTCCACGCGCCGGGCCGGCGCGTCGTCGGACGCGTGGTGCGCGGCGGGTCGATCGCGCTGCCCGACGTGCGCCTCGCCGACGGCGACGACCTCGGCGCCGGCGCGCGGAGCCGCATCCACCGGCGCCTCCTCGCGTTCGCCCGGGACGTCGTCGCCGAGCTGCTCGGCGGCGCCGGCGAGCTCGCGCCGCGCGCGGGCGCGTCGGCCCCTCTGCGGGCCCTCGTGCATCGGCTCGAGCAAGGGCTCGGCACCGCGCTCGAGGCGGACCTCGAGGACGTCCTCGCGCGGCTCGCCGCCGACGACCGCGCGGAGCTCGTGGAGCGCGGCGTCCGCTTCGGCGCCGGCGTCGTCTACCTGTCGCGCGGCTTGACGTCCGCGCCGATCGCGGCGCGCGTCGCGCTCGCGTCGACGTGGTTCCGCGCCGGCCGCGCGCTCGGAGCTCCCGCCGGCGGCGCCGTCTCCTTCGCGCCGAGCCGCGGCGTCGATCGTCGCGCGTACGCGGCGATCGGCTTCCCCGTCGTCGGGCCGCGCGCGATCCGAGCCGACGTGCTCGACCGCGTCGTCGAGCACGTCGCGCGGTCCACCGACGACGGCCCCGCGGACGAGGCGACGCTCGCGAGCTGGATCGGCGCGACGCGCGCCGACGTCCGCAAGGTCCTCGCCGTCGCGACCCGCGGCGCGAGCGTCGCCCGGCCGCGCGACGCGGCGCCGTCCTGACGCGCGACGGCGCCGCGCGCTTCACCGCGCTCAGTCCTCGATGTCGACGACGGTGCCGTCGCGGACGAGGCGCGCGACCTCGAGGATCTCGTCCTCGTCCACCGCGATGCAGCCCGCCGTCCAGTCGACCCGCTTGAGCGCGCGCTTGGCGGCGTCGCTCATCGAGACCGGCGGCCCGTGGATGCCGATGGCGCCGCCGATCGTCGCCGACCTCGGGAGCTCGCCGCGCCGCTTGAGCAGGTCGAAGCGGCGGCGATCGGCGGCCGACGGGTAGTCGATCCCGAGGAAGATCGTGAACCGCGAACGCTGCCGCGTCGTGACGTGATAGCGCCCGACGGGCGTGGTGAGGTCGCCCTCCTGGCGCTTCGGCCCGCGGCCGCCCGGACCGACGGCGACCACGTAGGACGCCACGAGCTCCTCACCCCCCTCCCCGTCCGCCGCGAGGAGCCTCATCACGTGCTCTCCCTTCTTGATGTGGACGCGGGTCACGCGCCGCGCCGGGCCGGCGCCCGCGTCGGCGCGCGGCGCGACGAGCGCGCTCCCGAGGACGAGGGCTCCGAGAGACACGAGCGAGAAGGTCCGTCGCAGCATGGGCTCGACTCTCCCGTCGCGGCAGCGCCCGGATCCGTGACGACCTCTGGCCCGACTCCGCGTCGTTCGCGCGCCGGCCGTCCCTCGCGGGGGACGCGCGCTCAGGGCGTGAGGCTCTGGGTCCGGAAGCGGAGCGTCCGGTCGGCGTTGCCGATCTGCCGGACGAACAGGCCGACGAACGACCCGAAGAGCGCGTCGCCCGGACCGATCCCGGTCGAGCCCGCCGGCCGCGAGACCCACTGGCGCATCTGCGCGAGCATCTGCGGGCTGACCGGGTTGACCTCCACGATGACGCCGAGGAAGTGCGGCTTGCCGGCCGTGAGCAGCGCGCGATCGGCGATGGGCAGATCGCGCGCCTCGGCGCACTGACGGAGGACGCCCTCGAGGTTGAGCGCCGCGGAGTCGCGCTCGCCGCCCGCGCTCGAGATCTTGAGGCGGTAGACCTCGTCCCAAAGGTCGTAGACCACGCGACACGTCCTCACGGCGAGGGCGACCGGGTTCGCCTCGCCCTCGCGGAGGAGGTAGGCGCGCATCGCGATCACCGTCGGCAGGCCGCTCGCGAGCTTGTCGGCCATCGCCTTGTCGATGACGTCGCGGGACGAGAAGCTCGCCCGCAGGAGCGTCTGCTTGGTCTTGTCGTTCTTGTCCCACGCGAAGTTCGCCTGACGGCGCGGCAGCTCCTCCTGCTTCGGCTCGTCGTCGGCGCGGGCGATCCGCGGCGGCGTGACCACCAGGATCGCGGCCAACGCCGCGATCGAGAGGGCGAGGAGGCGGCGGCGCGTCACTCGGCCCCCGAGCGGATGGGGATGAACCCGAGGAAGTTGGCGATGCCGAGCGCGATGCCTCCCGCCGCCGTGTCCATCCGGAGGCCGAGGTTGAAGGTGAGGTCGATCGGAGCCTGGTGGAACCCGGCGTAACCGCGCGCGGGGCGGACGAGATCTCTGCCGTTCGCCACCGCGTAGACGCCCACCGACCCGAAGAAGTCGACGCCGTAGATGCTCTGCCGACCCCGGTAGAGCGGGATCCGGTACTCGGCGTTGAGGCGGGCCGCGTAGTCGCCGTAGCGGACCTCCGCGATCGTCGTGCTGAAGAAATTCGGGGCGGCGCGGCGGTCGAACGCCAGATCGAGCGCGCGGTGCGGCCGGAGGTCCGTGTAGTCCCCCACGTAGAACTTCTCGAACAGTGGCGCGTCGCCGAACACGCTCCCGAGGATCCCTTCGATCCGTAAGACGTGATCCCACGACAACGGCATCCAACGCGATCCCCTAAGGACGAGCTTGGCGTACGGGTAGTCGCTCCCGAGCGGGGTGAGCGACGCCTCCGCCAGCCCGAGCAGGTGCCAGCCGCGCGTGGGCAGGTACGGCTCGTCGCGCGTGTCGTGGACCAGCGTGGCGCTCACGGTCGACAGGACGCTCGAGCCCGGCGGCAGATCGAAGTCGATCGCCTCGATGTCGAGGCCGCGCTTGTGGCTCGCCGCGAGCGGCAGGTTGGCGTCGATCTTCTCGAGGCGGTAGTCGAAGAAGATCCGGGTCGCCACGCTCCCGAGCTCGTGGCCGGCGCTCACCTTCCCGCCGAAGCGCTGGTACGAGACGACGGCGAAGTCCTGCGCGACCTTCTGCGTGGGATCGTCGACGAGGACGTCGCGGTTGCCGAAGAAGTCCTTCGCGTTGTTGTAGAGGAGCTGCGCCTCCGCGGTCCACGACGAGCGGAGGAAGGCCTGATCGCTGAAGCGGCTCCGGAGCGCCAGCTGCCGGTCGGCCAGCGCGATCGCGCCGCCGAGCGCGACGCCCGTGCCGGCGAGGTTCTGCTCGGAGACGTCGATCCCTCCGAAGGCCGTCAGCGGGCGCGCGCGGCCGTCGGGCTCGGCGTCGGCGGAGAGGCCGAGCCAGAGGTCGTTGACGACGACGGTGTTGCGCTCGACGACGTCGACGACGAGCACCACGAAGCCGCGCTTGGTGCCGCGCCGGAGCGAGAGCTGCACGTCGCGGAAGTAGCCGGTGCCGAGCAGACGGAAGCGCGTGAGCGAGAGCTCCTTGTCGTCGACGTCGAGCGTCGCCCCGCGCTGGAACGGGACGAACCGGAGGATGACGCGCGCGAGCGTCGTCGTGTTGCCTCGGACCTCGATGCCCTCGAGCACGTAGCGAAGACCGCCGGGCCCCACCGGCGGCCGGGGCGCCCGCGCCTCGGACGGCGCCGGCTCGCCGATGGGCGTCCCGATCGACGAAGGCGGCGGCGGCGGCGGCGCGACGTCGTTCGGCGGAGCCTCGGGCGTCGGCTCGGGCGGCTCCGCGCCCCAGGTCTTCAGAGGACCGGCGGACGCGCTCCGCCACGCGGTGAGCGCGGCGATGCCGAGGGCGAACGCGGCGAGCCTCTTCACGACGGGCCCGAGCATAGCGGGTGACGGGCCTCGACCGTCGGTTTCCGCGCGCCGGGCCGTCCACGCGGCGCCTCCGCGCCGAACGCCCGACCTCGGGCGGCGCGCTTGGCGCAGGCGCGCATCGGATCTATGCGGTGGGGCGATGGCTACCCCGACGGCCGCAGCCGAAGACCGCGGAGACCGCCCGTTCTGGATCGTGAACGGCGTCGTCTCCGTCCTTTCGCTCTCGCTCCTCGCGTACCTCCTCTTGTTGCGCCAAGGGGCGGGAGACAAGACGAGCCTCGCGTTCATGCCGGCGGTCAACGCGACCTTCAACGGCGCCTCCGCGGTGCTGCTGGTCCTCGCCGTCGCCGCGATCAAGGAGAAGAAGGTCGCGCGACACCAGAAGCTCATGCTCGCGGCGTTCGCGTCGAGCACGTTCTTCCTCGTCGGCTACCTGGCGTACCACTACGTCCACGGCGACACGCGGTACCCGGGGACGGGCGGGATGCGGATCGCCTACCTCGCGCTCCTCGCGAGCCACGTCGTCTTGTCGATCCCGGTCGTGCCGATGTGCCTCGCGGCGTTCTACTTCGCGTTCCGCCGGAAGTTCGTGACGCACAAGAAGATCACGAAGCTCCTCTTCCCGATCTGGCTCTACGTGTCCGTGACGGGCGTGCTCGTCTTCTTGATGCTGCGCAGCGCGTACGGCTGACGCGCCCGCGCGGGCGGCGGGGCCCGGCGCTCGTCGCGGGCGCGCCGGTCGCGCGCCTACGGCTTCGCGTCGGGCTGCGCGTCCGGGTACGCCGCGGCGACGAACGGGAGCTCCCGGGTCGCCTCGTCGACGCGCCGGATCGTCGGGTACGCGCCGAGGTCGACGCCGAACCGACGCGCGGCGTAGAGCTGCGGGATGAGGAGCGCGTCGGCGGCGGTGAACGACGCCCCGTACGCGAACGGCCCCGTGTGCCCGGTCTCCTCCTGGAAGCGGGAGGCGAGCGCCTCCCAGGCGCCGAGCCCGCGCGTGATGAAATGCCGGAGCCACGCGAGGCGCGCCTCCTTGTCCTCGCCGATTCGATCCAGGACGACGAGGTTCTGGAGCGGCTGGATGCCCGAGTTGACGATCTGCACGAGCGCGCGCACGCGGGCGCGGTCCTCCGGCGTCTTCGGCAACAGCGGCGGATCGGGGTAGAGCTCGTCGAGGAGCTCGAGGATCGCCGTCGACTCGACGTACTTGACGCCGTCGAGCACGAGACAGGGGAGGAAGCCCATCGGGTTGGTCGCCTTGTAGGCGTCGCGGCGCTGCTCGCCCTCGAGCAGGTTCACGTAGACCGGGTCGTAGTCGAGGCCCTTGTACCCGAGCGCGAGGCGCACGCGGTGCGACGCGGAGGACCGCCAGTACGTGTAGAGCGTGAGGTTCGCCATGGCGCCGGCAGCTTACTCGATGCCACGACCGGCGCGAGTGTGCGCGGTCGACTCGCCGCGTCGGACCGACCTTGCCCGCGCGTGGGGATGCCGCTAAAGCCGCGCGATGCCCGCCGACGCGAGCTCGGACGCCGGCGCGCGCATCACGGCGCGCGCGCCGCTCGGCGATCGACGGCTCGCCCTCGCGATCGGGCTCGCGCTCTTCGTCCTCGTCGGGTGGCCGCTGCTCGTCGTGCGGATCCCGCCGTACCAGGACCTCCCCGCGCACCTCGCCGCGGCGACGATCCTCGCGTCTCCGGAGCGCTATCCCGATCTCGTCGCGACGGGTTTCCTCGAGCCGGGCTCGGTCCTCTTCCTCTGGATGTCGTTCGCGGGCCCGTGGCTCGGGCTCGTCGCGGCGGCCAAGGTCTTCGCGCTCGCCGTCCTCGCGGGCCACGCGCTCGTCCTGCCGCGCTTCGTCCTCCACTTCACGGACCGCGCGCGCATGGTCCTCGCCGCGCCGCTGCTCGTGCCGATGGTGCACAACTGGTTCGTGTCGACGGGGATGCTCGGCTTCGCGGCGAGCTTCCCCTTCGCGCTCGCGCTCCTCGTCGCCCTCGACGAGCTCGTCCGGGCGGCGCCGGACGCGCGCGCGGCGACGTCGGCCCGGGTCGCCGTCCTCGCGCTCGTCACCTGGTACGTGCACCCGTTCCCGATCGTCGCCGTCGTCCTGATGCTCGCCGCGGCCGCCGGCGCCGAGCTCGCCTCCAAGCGCGGCGGCGGGGGCGCCTCCGGCGAGGCGGCGCGCGGGCGATGGACGCTCGCCCGCGCCGCGCTCCCTCCGCTCGCGCCGACGCTGACGCTCGCGGCGATCGCGTTCGTCCGCTGGGTCGTCGCGGCGGGCCCGACCATGGAGGCGCCCGTCTTCTCGTCGCTCCAGTGGGCGCTCTACAACCTCTGGGGCCAGTGGATGTACGGCTTCACCGAGCTCAGCGCCGTCAGCCTCGTGCCGGCGCTGGTGCTCGCGGCGGCCGCGGCGCTCCGCTGGCGCGAGGGGCGCGCGCTGTTGGGCCCGGCGCCGCTCGTCGTCCTCGCGCTCGTCTACCTCCTCGGGCCCTACGTGGCGTTCGACGCGACCTACGTGACCCCGCGCCTCATCCCGTTCTTGTGGGCGCTCGCGCTCGTACGGCTGCCGCCGCGCCTCCCGCGCGTCGTGCAGGGCGCGCTCGGCGCCTCCGCGGCGGCGTACCTCGTCGCGATGCCGATCGATCTGGTTCGGCTCTCGCGCGAGCTCGACGAGTTCGCGGCCGGCGCGCCCGCCGTGCCGGAGGGCGCGCGCCTCTTGACGCTCAACTTCAACGAGCGCGCCACGAGCAAGAACACGGCGAGCCTCGCGACCGCGTGGGGGCTCTACGTCTTCGAGCGCCACACGAGCGCGGTCGACGGCTGGGCGAGCGTCACCGCGACGCCGATCGTGCGCTCTTCACCGCTCCCGCCGCGCCTCGATCCGGTCACGCGGCTCCGCTTCGTCCGCGACACGCGCACGCGCGAGGTCTTCTGCGCCGACCGGCGCGCGAAGCGGCTCCTCACCGTCGCCTGCGAGGAGATGTGGCAGGACGAGTGGGACGCCTTCTGGCGCGAGGCCGTCACGTACTTCGACCACGTGCTCTTGTGGGATCCCCCCGCCGAGGTGATGGCGACGATCCCGGACGCGTTCACCACGTCGTTCGTCCGCGGGCGCCTCCGCATCCTCGCGCGTCGCCCGGAGTGAGCGGCGGCGGCGAGGCCGCTCCGGCGCTCAGCGGCGCTCGAACACGAACACGTCGGTCGCGAGGCTCGCGTGGAGCGGCCGCGGCGGGAACAGCGCCGATCCCTCGTAGTGGAAGACCCGCGCCCTCCGGTAGCCCGCCCGCTCGGCGAAGAGCGCGCGGAAGAAGTCCCGCGTGTCGGCGTCGGCGAGCCCCTCTCGCTGGATCCGCGGGAGCACGCGGCCGTCGCGCGGGGCGCGCTCCTCTTGCAGGTAGCGCCACGCGTGCCCCATCCCGACGACGATCCAGCGAGGGCGCCGCGCGTCGACGTTGCCGAGCCGGTCCTGCTTCTCGACGACGCCCGGCATCGGGTTGCGCGACTTCGTCGGGCGGGGGTCGACGCGCTCGACCGTGAGCGCGGGCGACAACCGCGGGAGATACACGTTCCCGCCGTAGACCTCGACGAGCTCGCCCGGCTTGACGTGCTCGTGGATCCACCGCTCCGCGGCGTAGCGGGCGTCCCCGGTCATCGTCAGGAGCATGCTCGCGGAGAGCCGGAGACCGAGGACCACGCCCACCCCCGCGGTGACGGCGACGAACGCCGCGAGGGCGCGGCGACGCGCGGCCAGGCTCCGCTCGACGACGACCCCGACGCCGCCGCCGTAGACGGCGATGAGCTGCATCTGGGGCATCATGAAGCGCTCCTCGACGCGGCGCGCGACGCAGTTGAACGCGAGCGTGAACGACGCGGCCGCGAGGAGCGGGACGACGGCGGCGACGCGGCCGCGGCCCTCGTTCGACGTCACCGCGACGAAGGCGCCGGCGGCGAGGATCGGCGCGAGCGCGACCGGGTAGTGGTTCGGGAAGAACCGGACCGCGTCCTCGAGCGCCGACAGGCGACCGGCCCAGTCGCGCGAGTGCTGCGCGAAGTCCTGGCTCGCGGGCCCCGTCAGGAAGCGCACGCGCGCCGCGAAGCCCGTCGGGTTGAAGGGCGCGGCGTCGAGGACGAGGACCAGGCCGACGGCGATCGCCGCGCAATGGAGCGCCTCCCGCGCGATCTCGGCGCGGCCGGAGCGCGGGCGCGCGAGCGTCCACGCGACGAGGACGGCCGGCATCGACAGCGCGAAGACGGCGTAGGCTTGGTCCTTCGTCGCGATCGCGAAGGCGGCGAAGACCGCGACCCGGCGGAGGCGGCGCGGCTCGTCGCGCTCGAGCGCGAGGACGAGCACGAGGAGCGCGGCGGACGCCCAGAAGAGCGCGGGGAGATCCAGGTTCGTCGTGTGCGCGTAGTACGTCCCGGCGACCTCGACGCCGCAGATCGCCATCGCCCACGCTCGGGCGCTCCTCACGCCGGGGAAGATCGACCTCGCGATCCGGCCGACGATCAGGACGACGCCCAGCGACATGAGCAAGCTCACGACGCGCGCGACCAGCGCGAACGTCGTCATCACGGGCACGGAGAGGAAGGTGGCGACGAGATCGTCCGGCGCGAGCGAGGGCGCGCGGAGGAGCTGGACGACGGTGACCGGCAGCGTCAGGAGCGCGAGCAGCGCGAGGTGGAGCGGCGGATACGTGAAGTAGCGGCCGGGCGTGAACGTCTCGACGAGGCCCGGGAGGAAGTCGCGCGGGGCGATCCCGTCGACGTCCCAGCCGTCGGTCGACGGGAGGCCCCAGCCGATCCCGAACGTATGGAGGAGGGCGGCGCCGAAGAGGACGAGCCGCTCGGCCGTCCCCAGCTCCCGGACGGGACGAAGCGCGAGCGCGAGCCAGCGACGGAGCATCGGCGACGGAGGCTAAATCGGAGTCCGCGATCCTCGAACACGAAAGTGCGCGCGGGGCGGGCGCGCGGCGGGGTGGGCCCCAGGAAGGCGCGCGAAACGGAGGCTCACGGCGAGACGGCCTCAGCGCGCGCGCGGGATGAACTCGACGCGGCCGAGCCGCGGCAGCGTCTCGGTGGCCGTCGGCTCGCCGTAGCGCGCGTGGAACTCGCGGACGCACTCGTCGGGCAGGAGGTCGGCGTACAGCTGGATGCCCGCGAAGTCGTTGTCGCGGTAGAGGCCGTCGAACCGGGCCCACTGCTCGCCGTCGAAGCAGCGGAGCTCGCGCTTCGGGTGCTCGCGGGTCGGATCGTCGGGCATGAACATGCCCTCCCAGCCCTCGTCGAGCCAGCTCTTGAACTGCGTCTTGTGAACGCGGCTCAGGTAGACGCTGACGGTCGCCTTCTGGTGGAAGCGGCGGTTCGCGTACGCGGTCGCGATGCGCTCGTAGTAGGGGCAGAGCTCGCGCGTGATGACCGAGTTCGCGCTGGCGATGCAGAACGGCCACTCGAGGAGCGCCGCGCCCGGCGCGGCGGCCACGGCCTCGAAGTACCTCTTGTGCTCCGGCTGGAGGCGCGCCGGACGGAACTCGTTGACGAGGAACGTCGCGGTCAACAGCTCGGCGACCGCGAAGGCCCCGACCACGCGCTTCGCGAGGCGCGGCCACGCGTCCACCGAGACGCCGATCAGCGCGAGCAGGACCGGGAGCACCACGGTGCCGCGGCCGGCCACGCGGTTGTAGGCGAACCACGGGAACACCTGCAGCGTCTTGCACCACCGCGGGTGGAACGCGAAGACGAGCAGCGCCGTGATCAGGAGCGGCTTCACGGCGGCCGACATGTTCCGCTTGTGCGCCAGCCAGAGCCCGACGCCGGCGGAGATGAGCAGCGTGAAGCCCGGCGCGTACTCCCCCACGCCCTCGTCCTTGCCGAACACCGCGCGCACGAGCCCCGAGTTCGGGTGGGTCCCCGGGAGGTACGGGAAGAGCGCGTGGAGCTGGCTCGCCCAGAAGTTCCCCGCGGCGTCCGTCATCGGGTAGGTCGTCGTGTCGCGGACGACGGCGGCGACGAACGGGACGTAGACGACGAGGCCGAACGCGAGGAGGGCGAACGCGCCCGCGGAGGCCCCGCGCCGCGCGCGGATCTCGGCGAGCGGGCGCTCCGGCAGCGCGAGGGCGAGCCGCGCGAAGATGCGGCGGTCGCGCTGCCCGAGCCACGACCACACGCAGTAGAACGTGACGACGAACGAGGTCAGCGCGTGGCCGGCGACGTAGCCGAGGTCGAGCCCGAGCGAGAGCACGATCAACGCCGCGCGGAAGACGATGAACGGCACGCTGAGCCGCTCGTTCTTCATCACCAGGCGCATCGTTACGACGTCGGCCGCGATGCTCATCGTCACCCAGTGCAGGGCGCAGATGTTGAGGTGGTACGGGTATTTGTACCACGCGTAGAACGACATGAACGACGCGGCGAACCCGACGAGGCTCGCGCGGAGGACGCCGAACTGCTCCCGCAGGATCGCCGTGACGCCGACCGCGCCGAGGGCGGCGCCCAGCGTGACGTAGACCTGGATCCACGGCCCGGGCCCGACGAGCTTCAACAGCAGCGCGTTCCACAGGTCGCGCTCGGCGCACCACGAGAGCAGGCCGATGTGCGTCCCCGCCGGGTAGGCCACGTCCTTCGTGAAGAAGGAGATCGGCGTGAGGCCGAAGCGGTAGTGGTCGCGGACGTAGTACCCGAGGAACTCGAAGTAGTTCGCGTCGCCGCGGTACGCGCCGTCGTAGTCTTCGCCGCCGATGAGCGGGCCCGAGAAGTCCTGTACGACGAAGAGCGCGTAGATCGCCGTGCCGAGCGCGAGCAGCGCTCCCGCGAACAGCCACTCGCGGCGCTCGTTCGTCGGGCGCGGGGCCGTCATCGCTTCTTCTGTCGTTTCCGCAGCACGGTGAGGACGAGGTTGCCGATCGGCGACGTCCAGCTCTGGTGCGGGATGGCGCGCGCGAGCCCGCGGGCGATCTCGTAGGAGAGCGACGCGAGGAACGGGCTCAGAAAGTGCGTCGTGGTCTTCAGCTCGACCTCGTACTCGTCGAGGAGCGGCGACCAGATCTCGGCGAGCTTGCGCTCGAACGAGAAGTAGTTGAAGCGCGTGATGTGCTGCTCGTCGTAGCTCACGTCGCCGACGCGGTTGAGGATGGCCTCCAGCAACGGCCACGAGCTCGCGTAGTTCGGCGTGGTGACGACGAGGCGTCCGCCCGGCGCGAGCGTCTCGTCGAGCTGCTCGAAGAGCCCGACGATCTCGTCGTGGCGGAGGTGCTCGATCACCTCGATCAGCGTCACCGCGTCGAACGGCTCGCCGACGTCGCCGAAGGACGTGATGCTCGGGGCGACGCGGAACGACCGGAACGGCGTGCCGTAGTGGTGGGTCGCGTACTTGATCTGCTCGGGGAGGATGTCGATCCCGAGCTGACGCTCGAAGCGGTGCCGCGGGACCATCGAGAGGAAGGAGCCGGCGAAGCAGCCGACGTCGAGGAGCGAACCGCCGTCGCTCTCGGGCAGGTAGTCGAGCACGCGCTCGAACTTGAGCGTGTGCCACAAACGCCGGATCCCCCCACCCTCGCGCAGCATGCGGTCGTAGTAACCGACCGGAATTCGTCCGTAGTCGAAGTTCGGCCCCGGAGGCTGCGACATGGGCGTCAGATAGCGCGTCGATGTCGCGTTGTCACCGGCGTCGCGCCCCCCGCCCGCGTGCTCCGCCGACGGCGTCCGACCCGCCACGGAGGCGCGCCGCTCTGCCGGAGCGGCCTCGAGGACGTTCACGTCGCGCGTCGTGTCCATGCGCTGCCAGGAGCCTCGCGCCGGCAGGCGGCGAGGCGCCCGTTCTCCGGGAGCCTCTCGAGGCGTGTGCCTCGAGGACCGTCCGGTCGTCCTCGAGGTCGCGGAGGATCGCCGGCGCGAACACCGTGACCCCGCCGTGGATCCAGCCCTCACCGAACTGCGGCTCCTCGGTGAGCGCCACCCCGGCGAGGTGTACGCCACCGCGGTCGCTTCACCGCGCCGCTCTCGTCGAGGAGCGGCCCGCCGAAGCGGCCGCGGTCGCACCCCGCTCGACGACGTCGTCCTCGTCGCCGAGCGCCGCCACGAGCTCGCCGGAGCCGGCGCGCGCGGAGCGCCGCGCGATGTGCCGGTGGACGCACCTCCGCCCTCGACGCCGCGCGCATGGTCGGCTAAGTCGATCGGGTCGAGTCCCTGTAGCTCAGCTGGATAGAGCACCGCTTTCCTAAAGCGGCGGTCGTCTGTTCGAATCAGACCGGGGACGCCAAGCTCTCTCGAACCAACTCCTGCCGGCCGAGGGCTCGATCTCGGCGCGCGCGACGCGGCCGCGCGCGGAGGGCGCCGCCGAGATCGGCCCCGCGACGCGGCGGCCGAGGCGCGCGATCAGAACATCGTCGGGCTCGCGACGGGCGGCTCGACCGTCTCGACGGCCGCCGAGAGCTCCGCCAGCACGCGGCACGCCGGGCCGTTGCCCCCGTCGCAGCCCTTCTGGAACAGCTCGGTCGCCCGGCCGACGTCCTCGTTCACGCCCCGGCCGTAGTAGTGGCACAGGCCGAGCTGCGCGCACGCGGTCGCCTCGCCGGCGTCGCACGCCATCGTGAGAAGCTTCGCGCCGGAGACCTCGTCCTTCGGCGTGCCGGTCCCCTCGACCTGGAGCTTCCCGAAGACCCCACACGAGTACGCGTTCGACTTCTCGCAGGCGGCGCGCGCGAGCTTCGCGCCGCGCTCCGGATCCTTCGCGCGACCGCGCAGCCCCTCGGCCTCGACGACCGCCAGGTTGCCGCACGCGTCGAGGAAGCCGCCGTCGCACGCCCTCTCGAGGTACGCCACGCCGTGCGGGAGGGCCGCCGCGTTCCCGGCGAGGAGCATCACGGCGCCGATGCTGCCGCAGGCGCGCGCGGCGCCGCTCCGGCAGGCGCGATCGTACACCTCGAGGCCGCGCACGACGTCGGCGGACGAGGGGTGGCCGTCGTGCCCGACGCCCGAGACGAGCGCGCCGGCGAAGCGCTGGCAGCCGTCGGCGTCGCGCGTGCTGCACGCCTTCTCGAACATCGTCACCGCGACGCGCTCGTTCTTCGCGACGCCCGCCCCGCACATGTACGCGGCGCCGAGCTTCGAGCAACCTTCCCCGTCGCCGTTGGTGCACGCCTTCCCATAGAGCGCGGTCGTCCGCGGATCGACGGGGCCGGCGGTCGCGCACTGGCGCTCCCAGAACGAGACGGCGAGGCCCGCGAGCGGCGTCTCGTTCGACGGCTCGATCAGCGAGGCGAAGTCGACGGCGCTCTTCCTTGCGGCGGGCTCGGCGCCTCGACTCGCGTCTCCGCGTGCCTGCGCGCAGCCGGCGGCCCCGAGCAGCGTCGCTCCGAGCATCGCCACCACCACCAACGATCCGGCCTCGAAGCGCATCGTGTTGCTCATCTCCGCAGAGGAAAAGCACGCGCCGTACCTGCGCGTAATCGCATGAAATCATTATTGTCTACCTCGAACACACGGCACACGCCTGCACCTGAAGTGCAAGACCGGGCTCACGCGTGCGCCGGCGTTCGGAGGGGGGCAACGCCGAGCGCGCCGGCGTTCGGAGGGGCAACGCCGAGCGCGCCGGCGTTCGAGCGCGCGCGGCGCACGCGACGACCGGCGGCACCGCGCACGCTCCGTGGCAGGTACCACGTCGTCGCCGCGTTCGGGAAGACGGCGCGCGGAGGGCGCCTCGAGCTCGGCGCGTCGGACCTCGCGCACTCGCGCCGGGCACGGTGGACCCTCCGCGTGATCCGCTTCGAGCACGACACGGTCACGGCCGCCGACGGCCGACGCTTCAAGGTGATGAGCTCGTCCGAGTCGGCGCAGCACGTCATCCTCGAGCAGCCTCGGCGGGGCCCCTGACGGCGGCGCCCGGCGACCGCGATCGATCGCGAGGCCGGCGGAGCGCGGCCCTTGCGGGTGGCAGAGGGCGGGCGGGCCGTGTAGGAACAGGGGCTGCGAATGTCTCGCGTCGTCTTCGAGAGCCCGAGCGCGCGCGCGCGCGTCGATCGCGCCGCGGCCTTCCTCGGCGCGCGACGCGAGCCGCGCGTCACGGTCGTCGCCGCGTCGG
>JAHBWF010000107.1 GCA_019637105.1 Labilithrix sp. | reverse complement strand
GGGCGCCGCGGCCGCGCCGGTGTACGGTCGCGCGCCTTCGCCGGCCGCGCCGGCCACGAGCGGGCGCTCGTCGCCGCACGCAACGACGAGCGCCGGGAGGAGGACCATCGCGCGGACGAACGAGCGCATCGGGATCACTCCGCGGGGACGCATTCGATCGATTGCCTCCAGTCGAAGAGCGTCGGCGCGTGGCCCTGGTCCGAGCTCGGCGAGAACGACATCGTGACGAGCAGCTTCCTCGCCTGCGAGCCGCCCGGGGTGCCGAGGGCGGTCGAGACCTTCGTCGGGCCCGTCGCCCAGTAAGGGGCGAGCACGCTCGCGCCCTTGGCGGTCGCGAACGCGAGCGGGACGGCCGGCGACCACGCGACGCCGTCGCCCTGCTGCGCGGAGAAGCGGATGGAGCTGTCGCTCGGCGTGCGCGACTGCCAGTCGAAGTGTCCCCACCGGACGAGGTAGCCGGGGAGGCAGGTCGCCGTGTACTCGCGGGTGTAGACCTGCGGCGTGTAGTAGCCCGGCGGCGGCGTGCACACGCCGCTCGCGCAGACCTCTCCGTTCGCGGCGCCGCAGCAGTTGCTCGTCGTGAGGCAGCTCTCGCCCTGCTGGCGGCACGTCCCGGCGGACATCGCGATGCAGTGCTTCTGCGGAGGCGTCGCGAGCGGAGGCGGATCGAGCACGCACGCCGCCGTGGCCGGCGCGCTCGTCGCCCCGCAGCAGTCGAGGTCCGTGTCGCAGAGGTTCTCCTCCCTCGCGGCCGCCGCCGAGGCCGCCGGCGGGTGGCACGCCTCGAGCGCGAAGACCGCGCGCGAGTTGCCGGCGATGAGCTCCTGGCCCGGGAAGTAGAACGCCGGCGCGCTCGGATCCGTGCCGGGCGTCGGCGACGCGCTGACGGCGGACATCCAGAGCTTCTTCGTCGTCGGATCGATGCTGATGTTGTCGAAGCGCGGGTCCGAGGCGTAGGGGTTGATCGTGGCCACGTTGCCGTACGAGCGCCGCGACGTGAACATGACCCACGAGTAACCGCCGATGACCTGAGGCAGGACGCTCGGCTCGTAGTTGTAGCGCTGCTCGTAGAAGCCGGCGCCGGCCGGGCCCATCGTCCCGTCGACGCCGGCGTGGCCGTTCGTCGGATCGACCGGGAGCGTGCCGGTCGTGCCCGAGGCGTCGTAGCCGTTCGCGCGGTGCAGCCGGGTGGCGACCGGGGCGGCGCCGGTCGACACCCACCAGAGCTCGCCGGTCGCGCCGTAGTAGGTCGAGCCCTCGATGTCGTGGCGGGTGAAGCCGAGGCCGCCGTTCGGCGTCGTGCGCGTCTCGACCTGGTACACGATCCCGTTCTGTCCGGCGGGGAGGAACGCCGGCCAGACGGCGGGCCCGTCGGCGGGGGTCACCAGGTTGCGGAACTGGGAGAACGTCCGGTTTCCGTCGAACCGCATCGTCGAGAGGGCCCGGCCGCTGCCGACGGCGACGCTCGACAGAGGCGAGGCGTTGCCGGAGCGGTAGGTGAACGCCACCTCGGTGCCGTCGGTCGAGAAGACCGGGTACGCCGCGCGGAGGTTCGGCGGCGCGTTGTTGCCGCTGACGACGGCGCCGGAGATGTCCAAGAGGCGCGACGTCGAGTCGGCGTCCGCCATGCCGGAGCTCGTGTACACGCGCGTCGACGTCGGGTTGATGCCGGCGAAGTTGAGCGCCTTCGTGCCGTACGAGACGCCGCCGTTCGGAGGCGTGCCGGGGAAGGTGTACCGCGTCGAGATGCTCGACGGGTTGCCCGTGATCAGCGTCGTCCCGTCCGCCGAGGCCGAGTGGCAGACGAAGCAGCCGCCGCTCCCGTTGAAGCCGGCCGCGACCGTCGGCGACGTCGCGCCGGGCGGGATCAGCAGCGTCGCGGCGCCGAAGCTCCCGCCGGGGAACGCCCCGTTCGTCGACTGCTTCGCGCCGCTGTAGTTCTGGACGAGCGCGGTGCCGTACGAGTTGTAGTAGACGCGCCCCTTGAGCTGACCGGGCGCGACGCGGACGTCGATGCTCTTCGCCTTGTAGGTGGTCGAGCCGACGCGCCGTCGGACGAGGATGCGGCCGGTGTCGCCGTGGGCCGCGCGGTTTTTGTGGATCGTCTGCTCGAAGGCGGACCAGACGTTCTGCGGGATCGGGTAGCGCGGCTGCGCGCTGCGGAGCGGCACCGGCGCGGTCATGCTCTCGGAGACGAGCTGCGACACCTGGAAGATCGGCGTGCCCGTCGGCGGGTACTGGAGCGTGACGAGCACGCCGCCGCTCGCCGGCTGCGACGCGTTCCGCCACTGGACGAGCGGAGCCGGCAGGCCCATCGGGAAGATCGTCCCGCTGTACGGGTAGAGCAGCTCGAGCTTGGAGTCGGTCGCGTCGCCCGAGGCCTCCGCGGGGAACTGCGAGAGCTGCGCGCTCGCCGGCGGAGGGTTCACGGTCCCCTTCTCCGCCACGATGACGGAGATGTTGGCGGTGACCGTGTCGGTGTACGCGCCGAGCGCCGCGCTGACGCGGACGGGCCCCGCGACCGGGACGACGACGGTGAGCTTGCCGGGGTCGGTCGGCGACATCTGCGCCGTGTCGAACTTGTCGGTGTACCAGAGCGCCGCCGGCGCCGACGGGTTGCAGCCGGCCGGCACGAGGCTGCTCGTGAAGGTCTTCGACGCGGACGCGGTCATCGACGTCATGACGATGTCCGTCGCCGGCGCGGCCGACGGGCTGACGGCGATGCCCGTGCAGGTGTTCGGCGGCGGCGGGGTCGGCGTGATCGTCAGGCCGCCCGCGTCGGCGTTGAGCCCGCTCGGGAGGACGAGCCCCGGCGGCGTGTCGAGCGTGGTCGTGCAGTTCGGCGTGCACGGATCCGCGCAGCTCCCCGGGCTGCCGAGCGCCGCGGTCGTGAGCGACGGCGCCGAGCGGACGACGATGCGCTCGCTCTCGCAGGCTCCCCAGGTGTCGTCGTCGAGGCAGCGCGCGGTGCCCATCGCGCACATGACGCGGTCGTCGACCACCTGGTGGATGGCCCCGCAGGCGGCGTTGGCGCCGGCCCTCGAGCAGGGGCAGCCCTCGCGGGGCACGTCGGGATCGCAGGCGCCGCCGCCGCTCGGGCCGAGCGTCGACGAGCTCCAGTCGTCGGCGGGATCGAAGCGGCTCGCCGTGCACGCGGCGACGAGGAGCAGGAACGGAAGGAAGCGCGCCGCTCGGGGGTCCACCTACGAGGTTTCGGCCGCCCGCGGCTGGGATTAAGGGCGGACGCGGATCCAGGTGCGACGAGGTGGGCGACGGCCCGTCAGCCTGCGTCGTCCTCGTCGCTCTTGCTGTCGCCGCGGAGGCCGAGGGCGCGCGCCTTCTTGTAGAGGTGGCTCCGCTCGAGGTCGAGGGCGCGGGCGGTGGCGGCCATCTGACCGCCGTGGTGCGCGAGCGCGTCCTGGAGGATCTGACGCTCCGACTCCTCGACGAGGACCCGGAACGGGACGCCGGGCCGGTAGAGGCCCTGCGCCTTCGGCGAGCCGCCGCCGGGCAGGCAGTTGCGGACGTCGGCGGCGCGGATCACGTCGTCCGGCGTGAGGATGACGAGGCGCTCGGTCAGGTTCCGGAGCTCGCGGACGTTGCCCGGGAAGCTGTAGGCGACCAGCACCTGGAGCGCCTCCTCCTCGATGCGCATGCCCGGGCGATCGTTCGCCTTCGACGCGAGCTCGAGGAAGTGCCGGGCCAACAGCGGGACGTCCTCGCGGCGCGCGCGGAGCGGAGGGATGTGGAGCGGCACGACGTTGAGGCGATCGTAGAGGTCGGCGCGGAAGACGTCGCTCTCGCACGCCTTGACGAGGTCGCGGTTGGTCGCGGCGACCACGCGCGTGTCGACCTTGATGGTCTCGCTCCCGCCGACGCGCTCGATCTCCCGCTCCTGGAGCACGCGGAGGAGCTTCGCCTGCATGGGGAGCGGCATGTCGCCCACCTCGTCGAGGAAGAGCGTGCCGCCGCTCGCGCGCTCGAACTTGCCGCGGCGCTGCTTGGTCGCCCCGGTGAAGGCGCCGGCCTCGTGGCCGAAGAGCTCGCTCTCGATGAGCTCGCTCGGGAGCGCCGCGCAGTTCAGCTTCTCGAGCGGCCCCTTGGCGCGCGGCGAGAGCTGGTGGATGGCGCGGGCGACGAGCTCCTTGCCGGTGCCGCGCTCGCCCGTGACGAGCACGCTGGCCGAGCTCTTCGCGGCGCGCGCGATCTGCTCGACGAGCTTCTTGATGGGCCCGCTCTCGCCGACGAGCTCGCCGGTCGCGCCGGTCGCGACGCGCAGCTCGCGCGCCTCGGTCTCGGCGCGCTGGAGGCGGAGCGCCGTCTCCACCGCGATGAGGAGCGCGTCCGTGTTGATCGGCTTCTCGAGGAAGTTGAGCGCGCCGAGCCGCGTCGCCTTGACGGCCGTGTCGATCGTCGCGTGCCCGCTCATCATGATGACGGGCACCTCGTTCTTCGCCCCGCGGATGTGGGCGAGGAGCGACAACCCGTCGCCGTCGGGGAGCTGCACGTCGAAGAGGCAGAGGTCGTAGCTCCGCTTCTTGAGCTTCTCGTCCGCGACCTTCACTCCGCCGGCGACGTCGACCGAGTAGCCCTCGAGCGTGAGGGCCTTCTGCAGGGTCGTGAGGATCGACGGTTCGTCGTCGACCACGAGGAGGTGCGCGTGCGGCATGACAGGCAAAGGCTACATCACAACCCCGTCGCGTCGACTGCCCGCCGGTCCACCCCGGCCGCGAACGAGCGCGAGCGCCGCCGGCGAGCGAGCCTCGGCCGTCGCCCGCGCCGGCCGCGCGGGCGTCCGTCGGGATCGACCGCCGCGACAACGGTCCGGTCCCCCGCGGCATTCCCGACGCAGCCGTGGCGCGGGAGCGCGCGAGCCGGAGCGCGGCGTAAGGTGCGCAGCGCCGAGATCGTTCTCTTCTCGGAGCCGTCTTTTCGCGCCGTCGAGCGCTCCCGACGGTAGCCGGTCACCCGCTGCCCAGGTTATGTTGGAGGACCCCCTCGTCCCTACACATCATGCGGCTTGCCCTCCCTGTACTCCTCGCGCTCTCGCTGGCGGCCGCCGCGTGCGGTCCCGGCCGCGCGCGTTTCGGGCACCCGGCTCACCACGCCGAGCGCGTCACCCGCCCGGACGTCGCCGTCGACGACGAGCAGTTCCCGAGCGCCGTCCGCGATCTCCTCGCGAGCGAGCCGCAGAGCAAGGAGCGCCAGCAGCGGCTCACCGGCGTCGTCGCGCGGCAGATGACCCGCGTGTCGAGCCGCTTCAAGGCGAAGGACCGCGACAACGCGGTCTCGTCGTTCGCGGGCGCGATGTACCTCGTCCGCGCCGGCGAGCTCACGACCGAGATGCTCGGACCGAACGGGTACGACGCCCTGAAGAGCGCGTCCGACGAGTTCGCGAAGCGCGGCGACGAAGGCCGCGCGCGAGCCTCGTACGAGATGCTCATGCGCGTGGCGCCGACGAAGGACAAGGCCGACATCAAGGCCCACCTCGACGCGATCGCCGCGTGGACCCGCGAGACCGGCGGCGGCGGCGTCATGCAGACCGCGGGCGCGCTCGAGGCCGCGGCGGTCACGCGCCTCCTGCTCGAGCCGAGCGTCGAGGCGCGCGACGACGCGGTCGCGAAGACGCTCGATTTCATCGAGAAGGCCGTCCAGGTCAAGAACGCCCGCCGGTCGCGCGGCGCGCAGATCTCGCGCGAAGAGGGCCTCGAGGCGGTCCGCGCGCTCGAGACCGGCACGACGGTGCTCGTCGCCATCCACCTCCGGAGCGGCGACGCCCACGGCGCGCTCGCCGCGCTCGAGAAGGCGAACCTCAAGGATCCGCAGATGACGCGGCCCGAGCTGATGGGCGCGCTCAAGGCCGTGGTCGAGCGGCCGGACTCCGATCGCTGGCTCGACCTCGCGCGCCTGCTGCGGCCGGGGCCGCAGCGCGGGCAGCCGCGCGGCGACGAGGAGGACTTCGGGCGCGACACCGATCTGCTCCGCGTCGCGTCGTTCGTCTCCGCGTGCGAGGCCTATCGGCTCGACGCGACCTCGCCGGAGCCGGCGGCCTACGTCGCGGCGACGCTCGTGGACCTGGGGATGGGGGAGGCGGCGCCGGCGGTCCTCACCGACGCCGTGAAGGCGCAGAAGGACCCGCGCATCGTCGGCCTCGGGCTCGCCATCACGATGCAGGCGATGGGCCGCGCGCTCGACGCCGAGGAGGCCGGCGTCGCGCGCCGCGCGTTCAAGGCGGCCGAGCCGCTCCTCGGGGCCGCCGACGCGCTCAAGGGGAAGGTCCAGCCGAGCCCGGCGCGCCTCTACGCGCTCATGGGCGAGATCGAGATCCGCGAGGGGCACCTCGCCGACGCGAAGAAGCTCCTCGACGCGTCGATGGAGCGCGAGCGCTCCGGCGCGGTCCTCCTGAACCTCGCGCGGATCGACTGGCACGCGGGCCGGACCAAGGAGGCGCTCGAGCGCCTCGGCGGCGCGCTCCTCGCGGACGACGTCGCGAAGGACCCGGCGCTCCGCGCGGAGGTCCTGCTCGTCACCAGCGACATCAACCGCGAGCAGGGCGACGCCAACGCCGCGCGCAAGCCCCTCGCCGACGCGCTCAAGGACCTCGCGAAGGCGCGCGCCGCGACCGAGTCCGACGATCGCGCCCGCGTCGAGCGGCTCATCTCGCGCGTCCTCGACCGCTTCGGCGCGGCGAAGAGCGCCGAGAAGGCCCTCGAGCGCGCGCTCGAGGCCGCGCCGCGCGACAAGCGTCAGGCCGCCGCGACGATCGGCCAGATCGTCGGCCGCGCGTTCGTCCGGGGCGACCTCGCGGCCGCGCGCGAGGGGCTGGCGCGCGGGCAGATCGCCGAGCTCGGGCGCGAAGACCTCGTCTACGACGCGCTCTGGGTGCGCCTGCTCGAGCGGCAGCAGCGCGACGCGAAGGACCCGACCGCCGAGCGCATCCTCCTCGGCGCGTCCGACGATCCGCGCTGGATCGGCAAGATCGCCGCCTTCGGCGCGGGCAAGCTCAAGGCGGCCGACCTCGTCGCGGGCGCGGCGACGCCCACGCAGAAGACGGAGGCGCTCTTCTACGCCGCGATCGACCGCAAGGTCTCCGGCGACGCGAAGGGCGCCGACGAGGGGCTCAGGCAGGTCATCAGCTCACCCGGCCTCGACCTCGTCGAGTTCGGCCTCGCGCGCGAGATCCTCGGCGGCGCGCGGGCTCAGATCGGCGGTCCGGTGCCCGAGGTCGGGCTGCCCTGATCGCGGCATGATCGCGGCGAAGTCGTGAGCGCTCGATCGACACCGGAGAGCGGCTCGGCCCGAGGCGTCGTCGCCGGCGCGCGCCCCGTCAAGGAGGTGCGGCGCGCCGTCGACTGGGGCAGCCTCGCGCCGCTCCGCATCCGCGCGCGCGTCGTGGCCGAGGGCGTCTACGCCGGGGCGCACCGGAGCGCGCGCAAGGGCGCCGGCGTCGAGTTCGGAGGCCACCGCGCGTACACGCCGGGCGACGACCTGCGCCACCTCGACGTCCGCTCCCTCCTCCGCCACGATCACCTGCTCGTCCGTCAGTTCGAGACCGAGACCGATCGCGCGCTCCGCCTCGTCGTCGACGCGTCCGCGTCGATGGCGTATCGCGGGTCGCGCGCGCTCGGCGCCAAGCTCGCGTGGGCGGCGCTCGTCGCGGCGGCGCTCGCGAGGGTCGCGATCAAGAGCGGCGACCCCGTGGGGATGTCGTTCATCGGCGGCTCGAAGGACGCGCGGCCCGTCCCGGTGCGCGGCGGGCGCGAGGTGTTCGAGCGCGTGGTCGACGCCCTCGAGTCGCAGTCCGCCGAGGGCGAGGCGGGCGCGAGCCTGGCGATGCTGAACGACGCGATCGGCTCGATCGCCCGCTCGGCGCGGCGCGGCTCCGTCGTCGTGGTCCTGAGCGATCTGCTCGATCTCCCCGCCGAGGCGGCGGCGCGCATCGGCGCCATCTGCACGCGCGGCTGCGTCGTCGTCGTCGTGCAGACGCTCGATCCGGACGAGGCGGACTTCCCGTTCAAGGAGACCGTCCGCTTGAAGTCGCTCGAGGGCGGCGTCACCGTGGAGACGGACGAGGCGGCGCGCGAACGCTACCTCGCGGCGCTCGCGGCGGAGCAGGGCGCCTGGCGCGAGGCGCTCGTCCGCCGCGGCGCGAAGCTCCTCACGACGACGACGGATCGCGATCCGGTCGCCGCGGTCCGCGCGATCGTCGAGGCCGCGCTGTGAGCTTCCTCACGGTCCTCGCCCTCGCCGTGGCCGCGCTGATCGCGGCGCCGTACCTCGCGCACCGCCTGCGCCGCCAGCGCGCGGACGAGGTGCCCTTCGCGCCGGCGCGCCTGGTCCCCGAGGCTCCGCCGAAGGCCCGGCGCCGCGCCCGCCTCGAGGACCGCTCGCTCTTCGCGATCCGCGCCGCGTCCGTCGTCGCGCTCGCGCTCCTCGGCGCCTCGCCGCTCGTGCGCTGCTCGCGGCTCGCGCTCTCGCGGGGCGGCGCGTCGGTCGCGGTCGCGATCGTGATCGACGACTCGATGAGCATGCGGGCGAAGGACGGCGGCGACCGCAGCCGCTTCGCCCGCGCGAAGAAGGGCGCGGAGGAGATCCTCGCCTCGCTCCGCGAGGGCGACGCGGCGGCGATCGTCCTCGCCGGCGCGCCGGCGCGCGTCGGCCTCGCCGCGACCACCGACGTCGGCGCCGCGCGCGCCGCGCTCGAAGGCGTGGTCGAGAGCGACCGCGCGACCGATCTCGACGGCGCCGTCGCGATCGCGCGGACGCTCGTCGGGCAGCTCCCGCAGATCGACCGGCGCGTCATCGTCCTGTCCGATCTCGCCGACGGGAACGCCGACGCCCCGCCGCTCGGAGGGGCCGCCGACGCGACGGTCCCGGTGTGGGTCGCGATGCCCGAGCTGGCGAAGGACACGGACGCCGCCGACTGCGGGATCCTCGCCGCCGATCGCGCCGGCGGACGCGCGCGCGTCCGCTTCGCGTGCTCGCTCCCGCGAGCCGCCGCCGGGCGCGAGGTGCAGATCAAGGACGGCGACAAGGTCCTCCAGACCGCGTCGCTCCCGCAGACGGCGCTCGGCGAGGTCATGCTCCCGATCGTGGGGGACGACGCGCGCGAGCTCTTCGCGGTCCTCACCGGAGACGACGCGGTGGCCGCGGACGATCGCGCGCTCGTCGTCGTCGAGTCGGGTCCCGCGGCGATCGCCGTCGTCGGCGATCGGTCCGACGACGCCGTCTCGACCGGCGGCGCGCCCGTCGTCGAGCAGGCGCTCGCGGCGCTCCACGTGGACATGGCGGTGCGGCCGATCCCGCAGGCGCCAGACCGCCGCGAGGACACGGCCGCGTTCGCCGCGATGCTGGTCGACGATCCGCCGGGCTTCACGCCGGAGCAGCGCCACGCGCTCGCCGCGTTCGTCGATCGCGGCGGCGTGCTCGTGCTCGCCCTCGGTCGCCGCGCGGCGGCCGCGCCGCTCGGCGCGACGTTCGAGCCGTTCCTCGCGCGCGCGGTCGGCTTCGGCCCCACGCCGACGCAGAGCGCCGATCCCGCGAGCGGCGCGCCGGCGCTCGGCGACGCCGCCGCCAGCCTCTCCGACCTCGCCGCCAAGGGCCGCGCCGCGCTCGCGCCGGACGACGCGTCCGCCTTCGAGCCGATCCTCAAGTGGTCCGACGGCGCGCCGTTCGTCATGCGGCGCGCGCGCGGCCGCGGCGAGGTGTGGGTGACGACGCTCCCGTTCTCCGTGGACGTCTCGGACATGGCGCTCCGCCCGGGGTTCCTCTCGCTGCTCGACGCGATCGTCGGCGACGCGAAGGAGCGCTCGTCGCCGCTCCGCGGGGACGTCGGCGTGCCCTGGGTCTTCGCGGGCGCGGGCGCGGTGGAGGCGATCGGACCCGGCGGGCGCGTCGCCTCGTCGCGCGACGACGGCGCGCTCCGGATCGTGCCGACGCTCATCGGTCCTCACCGGCTCACCGTCGACGGGACGCCGGAGCTCCGCGTGGCGGCCCCGGTGCAGCGGGAGATCGACCTCCGCCCGCGCGCCGTGGCGTCCACGGCCACGTCGTCGTCGCTCGGCGGCGGCGTCTCGGTCGTCGACGTGTCGTGGGCCATCGCGCTCGTCCTGCTCGTGCTCGTGGCCGCCGAGACCGTGGTCCGGGCCGTGACGCGGCCGCGCGGCGAGATCGCCTGAGCGTCGGACCGCGCGGCGCGCCGATCGCCCGACCGGCTCGGTCCGCGCCCGCCCCGGCGCCGATCGGGTGGTGTGGACGCGCAACGACAGGTGCACCGGTCCCGTCGTGATCGGGGCGAGGCGACCCGCACTTACAGCAACGCACAGGTGGCCCGCCTGTTGCTCGGAGGCTCCCGAGCGCGGCGAGCGCCGCCTCGAAGGGAGCGAGAGAGATGGCTTTGCAAAGATCGCGGTGGTGGGCAGCCGTCGGCTGCGTCGTCGTGGCAGGGTGCGCGTCGCCGGAGGGCGACGACGTGGGCGCCAGCGCGGACGAGGTCGTCGGCGTCGGCGATCTCGCCCTCCTCGAGCGTACGTTCGGGCTGACCGCGGACCGGCGCGTGAACGGGAGCTGGTCACGCGACGTGACGAAGGGGCCTTGCTACGCCGCGTACGTGCGCGCCGGCTCCGCGGTCGAGTACCGGCGCTACGCGAAGGGCGCCGCGTTCTTCGAGCGCGAGGACGACGAGCACCGGGAGCGCGGCGAGGATCGGCCGGTGCTCTGCGTCGATCTCGACGATCCGGGGATCTCCCTCGACGGCGTGGGGCTCGACGCGGTCTTCCGCTTCGACCTCGGCGCGGCGCTCGGACGAGACTCGGCGCCTGGCGGCGAGGCCTCCCTCGAGTTCCAGCGCGGCAGGCTCCACGTCCGCGTCCCGGGCGCGGCGGGCGGCCCGTCGAAAGAAGAGGTGGCCGCGCGTCGCGCCGACCACGGCGCGACGCTCGTCGAGTCGCCGCTCTTCATCGGCGGCGAGCTGCTCGACGTGACGGTCGACGCGGCGAAGGTCTACGAGCCGTTCTCCCGCACGACCGTGACGCGCACGTTCCACGCGAGCGGCTCGCTCGCCGCCTTCGCCTACGTGGCGGCCTACGCCAAGACCGGCTCGGCGTTCAGCCTGACGCGCGATCCGCTCGGGGCGCTCTCGGTCCTCTCGGGCGAAGGCGACGCGCGCGCGCTCCGCGCGCAAGAGCTCGGCGACGGCCCCGGGTGGTGGCAGGCGATCTACTTCCCGATCGCCACCGTCAGCGAGGCCGGCTACTTCGAAGGCGGCATGGGCGATCCCGGCCCCGCGACGTACACGCGCACGTTCCGGCTCGGCGGTCCGAGCAACCCCGCCCTCGGCTACGTCTCGCGCGCGGAGATCGCGTGCGAGCTCGTCACGACGTACGCGAGCGTCGAGGACCAGGTCGGCGCCGCGCGGCCGATCGCGTGCGAGGGGCTCTGAGCGAAGAAGCGGAGCCTCGCGAGCGGCCTCCGCCGCCGCGCCTCGCCGGGCTCCGCCCTCGCGTCACTTGCAGCAGAGGACGCCGGCCGTCGTGTTGTCGATGCAGCCGCCGAACCACTCGTTCGGCGTGTTCGTGCCGAGGCCGCAGCTCGACCAGTTGCACTCGTTCCCGAGCGGGTCGCGCCGCCCGGCGCAGACCCGCATGGGGTTTCCGCCGCAGCTGTTCCCGGCCGCGGTCGCCCGGCACGAGCTCGCGCTCCCGCCGTAGCGGAGGTTGTCGTTCGTCCAGTAGTTGTAGCTCGGCTTCTTGCCTGCGCGCCGCTGAACGTACTCGGCGGCGGAGCACACGTGCGTGTTGGGCGGGCAGAACGACGCTCGGTTCTGGTAGCGCACGCGACCCCTGCAGCCCGTCATCGTCGGGCCGAACGCGTCGCCGAGCGTCCCGTTCCCCGCGCACAGCTCGACGCACGTCCCGGCCTCGCAGGTCTCGCCGACCGCGCACGCCTTCGAACAGGAGCCGCAGTGGGCGACGTCGTTCGAGTGATTTACGCACGACTCGACGCCGTCGACGACGCAGCGCGCGAGGCCCGCGCCGCAATCGGTGACGCAAGCGCCCGCCGAGCAGACCAGCCCGGTGTCGCACGACGTGCCGCACGCTCCGCAGTTGTCCCGGTCGGTCTTCGGATCGACGCAGACCCCGCCGCAGCGAAGCGTGTCGGCCTCGCAGAACACGACGCAGCTCGAGCCCTCGCAGACGGTCCCCGGGGCGCACGCGCTGCCGCACGCTCCGCAGTGGTTCGAGCTCGACGTGAGGTCGGCGCACGTCTCGCCGCAGCGCTCCTCGGGCGCCTCGCACGACGCGGGGACCTGACTCTCGTCGTCGGGCCCGGGCTCGGTCGAAGGCGCGTCGTCGAGCTCACCGGCGTCGAGCGCGTCGAGCGGAGCGCCCCGCACGGTGAGCCCGCAGCCGCCGAACGCGAGCGGGACGGTCAACGACGCGAGGCATCCGGCGACCAGGACTACCGGCAGAGGACGACCCATACGCACGAGTATAGCCCGTCGAGGCCTCGGCGGCGCCCCTCGAAGCGCGGGCCCGCGAGGCCTCGCGCTCAGTCACGCTCGCTCTCGACGCGCGCGATCTTCTCCACGCGGCGCGCGTGGCGGCCTCCCTGGAACTCGCCGGCGAGGAAGGCCTCGACGCAGCCGAGGGCGACGGCGACGCCGACGATCCGCGCGCCCATCGAGAGGACGTTCGCGTCGTTGTGCTCGCGCGCGAGGCGCGCCGTGACCGGATCGGTGGCCTGCGCGCAGCGGATCCCGCGCACCTTGTTGGCCACGATCTGCTCGCCGGTCCCACTCCCGCCGAGGACGACGGCGAGGTCGCAGTCTCCGGCGGCGACGGCGCGCGCCGCCGGGGCGATGACGTCGGGGTAGTCGACGGGCTCGGGGCTCGCGACGCCCATGTCGACGGCCTCGTGTCCGTGCTCGCTCAGCCACGCGAGGATCGGCGTCTTCAGCGGGAGCCCTGCGTGATCGGAGGCGACGGCGACGCGCATGCCGAGACCCTACCACCCGCGCGCCGGCCGCGCGGACGGTCGAGCGAGCCCGGCCTGGCGGCGCTTTGCTCCGCAGGCGACTTGGCGTAAAACCCGCGCATGACTCGACTCGCACACGCGATCGCCGGGGTCCTCGCGCTCGGGCTCGGGGCCTGCCGCGGCGCCGGGCCGTACGGCCACGCGCCCAACTACGTCCCGACGTCCGACGAAGAGAGCGCGACCAAGGGGGCCCGCGAGTACGATCCGGTCATGTACCAGCGCGAGCCCGAGAGCTGGCGCAAGTCGCCGGCCGTGCTCTTCGGCGTCGTCACCGGGCGCTCGCCCGGCCCCGGCGGCGCGGCTTACCTCACGCTGAGCGTGCGCCGGCTCGAGCCCCGCAACCTCTGCTCGAACGCGAACGACGAGGACACGTGTCGCGTCACCGTCAGCGATCGCGACTTCGGCGTCGTCCACGCGCTCGCGCCGCTCCGTCCCGACGACGACGTCGGCGAGCGGTCGGTCGGCGCCGGCTCGCTCGTGCGCGTCTCGGGGCATTTCGGCGAGGACGTCGATCCCAACGACGGCGCGCCCATCCTCCGCGGGAGCTTCTACCGCCACTGGCCGCGGCACTTCTACGTGACGAAGGCCAGCGCGGAGACGATGCGTCAGTAGACGTTCGCCATGCTCTCGCGCTCGCCCGACGGACGCTGGCTCGAGCTCCCCGCGCTCGCCACCGCGCACTCGCACGCGTTCCAGCGCGGGATGCGCGGCGCCGCGCAGCGCAACGCCGGCGTCGGCGCGAGCGCGGCGCGCGAAGACTTCTGGTCGTGGCGCGGCGCGATGTACCGCGCGGCGCTCGCGCTCGACCCCGCCTCGATCGAGGCGATCAGCCGGGTCGCCTTCCGCGAGCTCCGTCGCGCCGGCGTCCGCACGGTCGGCGAGTTCCACTACATCCAGCACCAGCCCGACGGCACGCCCTACGACGACCGGACGGTGATGAGCGACGCGGTCGTCCGCGCCGCGAAGGCCGAGGGGCTCCGCATCGCGCTGCTCCGCGTCGCCTACCACCGCGCCGGACCCGGGCGCGAGGCCGAGCCGGGACAGAAGCGCTTCTGCGATCCCGACGTCGACGCGGTGCTCCGGGACGTCGACGCGCTCCGCGCGAAGTACGCCGGCGATCCCGAGGTCGTCGTCGGCGTCGCGCCGCACTCCGTGCGCGCGGTCCCGCCCGAGTGGATCCGCGAGCTCGCGGCCTACGCGGACGCCGCGTCGTTGCCGCTCCACATGCACGTCGCCGAGCAGCCTCGCGAGATCGCGGAGTGCGTCGCCGAGACCGGCAAGCGGCCGATCGAGCTGCTCGCCGACCTCGGCGTCCTCTCGCCGCGCTTCGTGGCCGTGCACGCGACGCACCTGCTCCCGCACGAGGCCGCGCTGCTCGGCGCGTCGCGCGCCTTCGCGTGCGTCTGCGCGACCACCGAGGCGGACCTCGGCGACGGGCTGCCGGACCTCGTCTCGCTCCGCGGGGCCGGCGCGCGCCTGTGCACCGGCATCGACAGCCACGTCATCACCGATCCGATCGCCGATCTCCGCGCGCTCGAGACGCTCGCGCGGCTCCGCACCGGCGCGCGCGTGACGTTCGCGCCGCCGTCGGGGACGCCCGCCGAGCAGCTCTGGCGCGAGGGGTCGCTCGAGGGCGCGATCGCGTGCGGCTTCGCCGACGCCGGCGGCACGCTCCGCGTCGCGCGCGACCACCCGGCGCTCGCGCTGGTCGAGGAGGAGCTCCTCCTCGACGCCGTGGTCTTCTCCGGGTCGTCGTCGCTCGTCGTCGCCTGAAGGCGTCGGGGCCGCCGCGCGCGGAGCAGCGCGGCCGGACGGCCGGCGCCGTCAGAACAGCGACGCGACGAGGTTGAGGCCGGTCTTGAGCGGCCCCGGCGGGACGAAGCCGAGCGCGCCCTTGATCGCTCCTGTCGCGTCGCCGCGCCGGAGCGAGTCGAGGACGCCGATCGCGCCGCCGATCGGGCCGTCCGAAGGCAGGAGCGACTTGGCCGTGTCGAGGGCGCCCGGCGCCGTCGGCCGCGCGCCGTCGGCGTGCGACGCGGGGGAGCTCGTCGCACCACGGTCGTCGGCGCGTTCGGCGCGTCGCTCGGCGCGTTCGGCGCGTCGCTCGGCCTCCGACCTCTGCGTGATCCCGGCCTCGGCCATCTTGAACGACTCGTCGAGCACTTGCTTCATCCCCGAGCGCTCCCAGTCGGTGCCGTACGAGCTCTTCAGCATCGACTCGTAGCGCGCGCGCGCGTCACCGAGGCCGCTCTCGAAGCCGTCGAGGTAGGCCTGCGCCTCTTCGTCCGTCGCCGCCGCCTTCGAGGGGATGGACTGCTTGACCGTGCGCGACATGTCTTCGAGCACCTTGGCGGGCCGCCGTCCGTTGGTGACCGCGACCATCGCCGCCGACATGCCCGCGCCGGCGGCCGCGAGCTCGTCGCCGCGTCGGGCCTGGTCGAGCGCCTTCTTGACGATCGCGACGTCCTCCGGGCTCGGCGCGAGGCTGTACTTCTTCCGGTTCGCGACCACGGCGCCCGCGACCGCGACCGTCTGCAGGTGCAGGCCGATCTGCTGCTGCGAGGCGAGGTACGCCGCCCAGGTGATCGTCGTCGTCTGGGCGGCGAGGTCGCTGATGACGTACCGCGTCTCCTGGTTCTTGTCCCGCGGCACCTTCTCGAGATCGGCGGTGAACGCCTTGCCGTCGGGACGCAAGAACCCTTGCTGGAACTCGGGGTTCGCGACGAGCTTCGGATGAACGCCGACGGCCTTGAGCTTGCCGATCGTCGCCGCCACCGAGGCGATCTCGCGCGCGCCGCGCGCCTTCTCCTCGCCGAGCGCGACGCGCGCGCCCGCGAGCAGCTTCTCCTCGACGTCGAGCGTCTGGCGCTTCGTCCGGTTCACGTACTGATCGACGTAGCGCGCGAGCTCCTCGCGCCGAGCCGTCCCCTGCGCGGCGTCCATCTCTCGGTGGCGCGCCTCGCGCTCCGCGGGCGACGCTCCGCCCTTGCTCGTCCCGGTCCCCGCGCTCGAACCGGCGCCGGCGCTCGAGCCGGCGCCCCCCAAGCTCGAGCAGCCCGCGAGCAGCAGCAGCGTCGAGCAGACGATCGTTCGTTTCATGCGTACCCCTTTTCGCCCGTGGACGCGCCTCAGAAGAGCGACGCGAGGATCGAGAGCCCTTTGCGAAGTGGTCCCTCCGGGACCAAGCTCGACGCGGCGCCGATCGCGCCTTTGAAGTCGCCCGTCGCGAGCGCGACGACGCCTCGGAAGGCGGTCTGCGCGTTGCCGTCGATCGGGAGCGCGTCGGCCGACGCCTTGGCGGACGGCCGATCGGGAGAGGTCCCCTTCTCGACCGCCATGAGCTGCTCGATCTTGGCGAAGTCGTCGTCGATGCCCTTCGCGTACAGGCTGTATTCGTCCTCGCCCCATAGATCGCGGACCCAGCCCTGGTAGCGCTCCTTCGAGCCGGCGAGATCGCGCTTGAGGCTCTCGACGAACGCGCGCGCGTCGGCGCTCGACGCCTCGCCCTTCGTCGGGAATCCCTTCGAGGTCTCCTCGGCGAAGGAGGTGAGGACCTTCGGGTCCTTGTTCTCGCGGATCACGACGTGGTACGCCGTCATGAGACCGGTCGAGAGCCCCGCGAGCGCTTCGACTCTGCGCTGCGCGGCGATGAGCTCGGCGAGCAGCTCGTAGTCGGTGTCGTCGAGCTCGAGGTTCGTGTGGTGCCGGTCGGCGTAGATCTTCGCCGCGCTCGTCATGAGGAGCATGTTGAACTTGATGAGGCCTTGGTTCGTCCTCTCCATCGCCACGCGCGCCTCTTGGAGGTGCATGTCGAGCTCGTCGAACTTGCCCCAGATCTCCCGGTGCTCCTTCCGCGGGATCCCCTTGCCCGGGCCGTCGTTGAACTCGGCCTTCGCCTCCCGATCGAGCAAGAACTTCTGACGGTTCGACTGGATGCCCTTGCCGAGCGCGACGCGGAACTTCTTCGCCCGGAGGAACGTGACGAGATCGGCCGCCGGCGTCTTCTTTCCGATCTTCCTCGGGTCGGCTTTGCCGAGCGCGACGTCGAACGCGTGCTTCACCTCGGCCTCGCCCTCGTCGAGCGATCGCCGGAGCTCCACGCTCGCTCGCTTCGCCGCCGCCAGGTCGCGGTGACGGCCGTCGCCCTCGACGGCGCGCCCGTCGGCCGTGCGCCCGGTGACGACGCCGGGTTGCGACGGCGAGACGGCGCCGCCGCACCCCAGCGACAGGGCGAAGGCGGCGCAGCCGACGGCGGCGAGGTGCAGTCGCGCTTGGATCATGGGCCGATCCTACGCTCGAGCTTGAGCCGCGGCGACCGCCGCACGCTCGGTCGACGACGAAACGTCGAGTCACGAGCGCGACCGCGCGAAACGACACCACTTCTCGTACGTCGCCGCCGTGGTCGACGCGGCGGGAGTCGCGGCGAGCGTCGTCGACGCGCTACCTGCGCGTCACCGCCGGCGTCGAGGCGGCCGCGCTCCGCGCGCCTCCGCGCCCGTGAGCGAGCGCTCCGTCCGCGAGGCCGGCGCGGCTCACGCGCGCTCTCGTCCGGTTCGGTGCGCGTCGGCGAGCTGGCGCTCCGCGTGGTGGAACGCGGCGTTCACCGCGGCGTAGGCGTCCTCGTCACCGGGGTCCCCGGCGACGACGAGCGTGTCGCCCGGCACGCCGAGCTCGATGCGCACGCGGAAGCGACGACCGTGCCTCTTGTGACGGTGAGGAGAGTCGATCGTCACGTGACACGACGTCAGCTTCGGGCAGAGGCGCTCGAGCTTCTGCGCGTGCGCGCGGACCGAGCCCTCGATCGCGGTGCTGGGTTCCAGGTCGCGGAGCGTGATTCGGAGGGGGCTGTTCATGACGACGCGTCGAAGCAAGGCCGATGCCCCCATGCGCTCACGTCTCCGACCTGTGGTGCGCGGCCCGACACCCGCGGTCCGCGCCGTCCCGGAGCGACGGCTCTGCCGCGAGGAGCGCCTCCCCGGACGCGCGAGAATTGCGCGGAGACGACGTCGTTGCGCGTCCGTGGAAGACACGAGCGCGGCGCTAGGAGCTCGCCGCGGCGCTCCGACCCGCGGAGCGGCGCCGGCGATCCGAGGCGGCGCCGTCATCTTCGCGCTACGCGCGCGCCGGCGATCCGAGGCGGCGCCGTCATGCGCCACGCCTCCTCGAGGAGCGCCGCGAGCTCGGAGCGCGTCACCGCCCCCAGCCTCACGAGCACGTACGGGTACGCGAGGTAGTGGTCGGTGACGAAGAGGGCGTCGGGGCGCGCCTCGATCAGCGCCGCGCGCGCCTCGAGCGCGACCTTCACCGCGAGCGTCTCGCCGTCCTCCTTGAGCCGGGCGAAGAGCTTCCCGCGCACCTTGAGGGCGGGGGTGCCGTAGGAGGTGCTCTCCTCGACGCCGGGGAACGCGCGGGCGATCGCGCGCGCGGTGGCGAACGTGACGGATCCGGCTCGCCGTTCGGTCCGCGCCGGCGCGCGCGCGCGTCCTCGCTTCGACGTCTCCGCGTCCTCGCTCCTCCCGCGTCCGGCGCCGCGGCGCGCCTTCGTGGTCTTCGTCGTCTTCGCCTTCGCGGCCATGGCGACGGCGTAGCACGACCGCGTGGTTGGCCGGCGCCTCTCGGGCGGCGGCGGCACGATACCTCAGCCGCCGAGCCGGAGCGCCGACCGAGCGGCCCGAGCGCCGGAGAACGCCGAGGCTCCGAGCGGCTCGCCCATCCTGACAATCGGCTGACAACTTTGTCCGCGACGGCTCGTCGGGTAAACCCGCTCCTGCTTGCGGTTCCTCGGGGAGGGAAGCTACGTTGACCGGCTCGATCCGCGCCATGTCCGCCGCTTCTCCGTTCAAGCTGTCCTCGACCTTCGAGCCCAAAGGCGATCAGCCCGCGGCGATCGAGCAGCTCCTGCGGGGCCTCGCGCAGGAGCAGAAGCACCAAGTGTTGCTCGGCATCACGGGCTCGGGCAAGACGTTCACCGTCGCGAACGTCATCGCCAAGTACGGCAAGCCGACGCTCATCCTCGCGCCGAACAAGACGCTGGCCGCCCAGCTCTACGGCGAGATGAGAGAGCTCTTTCCCGAGAACGCGGTCGAGTACTTCGTCAGCTACTACGACTACTACCAGCCCGAGGCGTACGTCCCCGCGAGCGACACGTACATCGACAAGGACGCGATCATCAACGACCAGATCGATCGCATGCGTCACGCGGCGACCCGTTCGCTGCTCTCGCGCCGCGACGTGATCATCGTCGCGAGCGTCAGCTGCATCTACGGCATCGGCTCGGCGGAGAGCTACCACGGCCTCCTCATCAACCTGGCGGTCGGCGAGGACTTCCGGCGCGACAACCTGCTCCGGATGCTGGTCGACATCCAGTACGAGCGGAACGACGTCGATTTCCACCGCGGCACGTTCCGCGTCCGCGGCGACGTCGTCGAGGTGTTCCCGGCGTACGAGCAAGAGACCGCGGTGCGCATCGAGTTCTTCGGCGACACCGTCGAGGCGATCCGCGAGGTCGATCCGATCCGCGGCAAGGTGAAGGGCGCGCTCGACCGCTACTCGATCTTCCCGGGCTCTCACTACGTCACGCCGCAGGAGCAGATGCGCCGCGCGATCGCCGAGATCCGCGAGGGCCTCCGCGAGCGGCTCGACTTCTTCGACAAGGAGGGGCGCTTCCTCGAGAAGCAGCGCCTCGAGCAGCGGACCCTCTACGACATCGAGATGATGGAGCAGATGGGGTTCTGCAACGGCATCGAGAACTACTCGCGCCACCTGTCGAACCGGAAGGCGGGCGAGCCCCCGCCCACGCTCATCGACTACTTCCCCAAGGACTTCCTCCTCATCCTCGACGAGTCGCACCAGACCGTGCCGCAGGTCGGCGCGATGTACCGCGGCGATCGCGCGCGCAAGGAGACGCTGGTGGAGTACGGCTTCCGTCTCCCGAGCGCGCTCGACAACCGCCCGCTCAAGTTCGAGGAGTTCGAGGAGCACGTCCACCGCTGCATCTACGTCTCGGCGACGCCGGGCGAGTACGAGCTCGAGAAGGCCGAGGGCGCGTTCGTCGAGCAGGTCATCCGGCCGACGGGCCTGATGGACCCGGTGACGGAGGTGCGCCCCGTCTCCGGTCAGGTCGACGACCTGCTCGTCGAGATCCGCGACCGCGCCGCCAAGAACGAGCGCGTCCTCTGCACGACGCTCACCAAGCGCATGGCGGAGGACCTCACCGACTACTACCGCGAGCTCGGGGTTCGTATCCGCTACCTCCACTCCGACGTCGACACGCTCGAGCGCATCGACATCCTGCGCGATCTCCGCCTCGGCGAGTTCGACGTGCTCGTCGGCATCAACCTCCTGCGCGAGGGCCTCGACCTGCCCGAGGTCTCGCTGGTCGCGATCTTCGACGCCGACAAAGAGGGCTTCCTCCGCAGCCCGCGCTCGCTCATCCAGACCATCGGGCGCGCCGCCCGCAACGTGAACGGGCGCGTCATCATGTACGCCGACTCGATCACGCCCGCGATGAAGGGGGCGATCGACGAGACGAACCGCCGGCGCGCGATCCAGGAGAAGTACAACGTCGAGCACGGCATCGTGCCGGCGACGGTCATCCGCGCCGTCATGAACATCAACCCGGCGGCGGGCACGACCGACTACGTCGAGATCCCGAAGGTCCCGAAGAACGGGAAGCCGGCGAAGGGAGACGCCTCGCGCGAGGCGGAGCTCGCCGAGCAGATCAAGGCGCTCCGGGCCGAGATGTTCAGCGCGGCGGAGAGCCTCGACTTCGAGCGGGCCGCGCGGATGCGCGACGAGCTGAAGAAGCTGGAGGCGCTCGCGGGGAAGGACGGCGCGATCGACGCGAGCGCGTTCTACGATCCGTACGCCGGCGCTCCGAAGAAGGCGAAGGCGTCGCGCGGGGCGCGCGGCACGACGGGGGCCGCGAAGAGCCCGTCGCGCGCGAAGACGAGCAGCGCCGGCGGCCGCCGGTTCAAGCGCTGACGGCGGGCGGGTCAGCGCGCGCGCCGGTCACGGTCTCGCGGAGCCGGCTCGCGCGGGAGCCGCGTCGCGCGATCGCGCGCGCGGAGCTCGGCGACGACTTCGAGGGCGACGGTCATGGCGAGCGGAACGCGGCGAACGACGGCGTCGTCGCCGGTTCTTCGCTCGCCGTCGGGGGACGGCGGACGAGAAGGCATGCACCATCCGTATGTCGTCGTTTCACGGATGCGAGCGCGACCGTCGCGTTATTCCGTCGATCGGCGCGCGCCGCTCCGCCCGGAGCTCGCCACGCCGCCGGGTGCTCGAGCTCGCCGCGCGGGCTGCGGACGGGAGCCGCGACCTCAGGCTCCGACCTTCGCCCACAGCGCGTCGAGCGCGGCCCGCCAGGCGCCGTCGTGGACGCCGGCGTAGCGCGCGTAGGCGTAGACGTCGTGCCACGCCGCCGCGTCGACCGCGGGCGCTTGCCGCTGCCGGTACGGTCCTCCGTCGTCCGAGGCGGCGAGCGCCAGCCACGCGTCGGGCCGGAGCGGCAGCTCCCGTCCTTCCAGCCGCGCGCGCAGCGCGTCTTCGAGCCGAGCCCGCAGGTCCGACGGGAGGATCGCGGGGTCGGCGGCGAACCCGGTGCACGCGCGCAGGACCTGGCGACGGGCCTTCTCGCCGGCGGAGAGCCGGCCGAGCACGACGATCGACGCGACGAACCCGACGCCGCAGGCGATGGCGCCGGCGAAGTCACCGAGGCCGCGTCGGTACGACGGCGTGACGAACGCGAGGATGCCGAGGACGAGCGTCGCCAGCCCGAGTGCGAGGCGGAGGTACCCCGCGAGGACGCTCTTGCCGTGCAGCGGGATCGCGACGCCCTCCCCGTGGTTCGTGAAGAAGAACGAGCTCAGCGGGACGAGCGGCACGCCGAGGACGAAGAACTTCGTCTGGACGCTCTGGCCGCCGACGGCGTCGACCTCGCCCATGAACATCGTGCCGATCCGGACGATCATCGCAGGCTCGAGTATACGCTCGCTCCTCGCGCCGCCTTCCTGGACGAGCTTGGCCGCACGTCCTGGATGACAGCGAGGCCCCCGGGCGTAGATCCTGTACACGATGTCGTCTTCGGTCCTTCGGTCCCTCTCGCCCGGTCTCGTGCTCGTCGTCCTCGGCGCCTGCGGGGGCGCGCAGAGACCTCCCACCACGTCGCCCGCCGCCTCGTCCGGCGAGCAGGAGGTCGCGGCGCCTGCCGACCCGTCGCCGAACGTCCTGCGCGATCGTCGCGCAGAGCCCGGGGTCCGCGCGCCGGCGAAGCCGCTCGCGATCGGGAAGGCCGCCGCGGCGCGATGCGGCGCGCTCGAGAAGCCCCGCGCCGACGGTGAGCCGAGCGAGCTGCTCGGCGGGCGCTTGCGCGTGCGCCCGCCGCCCGGCGCCAAGGTCCCGCCGCCGCTCCCCGACGCGCCGGCGATCGAAGAGGAGTCGCGCGTCGTCGTCGACGCCGAGTCCAAGAAGCACGGCAAGATGTCGCTCGCGATCGTCGCGCGCGAGACCTTCCAGCTCGATCCCGACCTCTACGAGCCCGAGGCGGACGCGCCGACGAAGCCGGAGACCCTCGACGTCGAGGCGCCCAAGTTCCTCAAGGCGACGTTCCCGAGCGAGGCGCCGCTCGAGGTCGTGCCCGTCGAGATCGGCGCCGACTCCGGTCGCGTGCGCGCGTACGCCGCCCGCCCGTCTCGTCCGATCGCGCCGCCGGGGAAGGACACCGCGCTCGTCCTCGCGCTCCTCGTCGCGCAGGAGGACGGAGCGCTCGAGTCCGTCGGGTTCTACGTGCGCGGCGAGGCGGTCCGCACCGCGACCGGCTCCGAGCTCGTCGGCTGCACCCGCCTCGCCGAGCGCATCGCCTCGACGCTGACGCCCGGCCCTCGCCGGCTCGAGCGCGGCGCCGGACCGCGTAAGGTCGCCGACGTGCCGCCGATGGGAGAGCTCGCGCTCACGGTGCCCGCCGACTACGTCGCGGTCCCCGCGGGCAACGGCGCGCGCGTGTACAAGCTGCGCCCGATCTCGCTCTACGCCGGGAGCATCAGCGTCTCGGTCGCCGAGGGCGCCGCGGCGGAGCTGCCGGAGGGCGCCGACGCGACGGCCGCCGGCACGCTCCTCGGCCGCCCGACCGAGTGGCGGGGGAAGAGCTCGCCGAAGGGCGGCTTCTTCTTCGCCTCCGAGCCGCTGGATCCGCCCGACGGCACGAAGACGGCCTCGGTCCTGGTGAAGGCGACGCGGCAGGCGAAGGCGCTCGACGAGATGCGCAAGGTCGCCGAGACGTTGACCCTCGTGAAGCCCAGCTCCTGACGCCCCGCCCGGCGCCGCGGCGGCCTGCGACTCAGGGGGCGCTCGGCCGTCCGAGGTCGCGGACGTCGCCGGAGGGCGCACGGCGGCGCGAGCTCCCCGCGGTGCGGTGCGCTCTCGCACGCGTCGGGCGCCCGTTTTCGTCGCCGGCGGACGGCGACCGCACGCGCTCGCCGAGCACGCTCGCGGCACGCGCGCGGCGTGGACGTACGCTCGGGCTGCGCCTCGGCGAGGGCAGCTCTATTTCTTGCAACGCGTCGAGCGCGATGGGTTTGCGCATCCTGCTCCTCGAGGACGATCCGAGCTTCGCGTTCGTCGTGCGCTCGGTCTTCGAGCTCGACAGTCACACGGTCGCCTCGACGCCGAACGGCGTCGAAGCGCTGGTGATGGCATCACGAGAGGAGTTCGACCTCGCTCTCCTCGACATCGACGTCGAAGAGCTCTCCGGGCTCGGCGTCGAGCGCGTCCTCCGCGACATCGACGGGCTGCCGGTCGTGGTCATGTCCGGTCGTCCGCATGGATGGCGCAGGGAGGCCTTCTCGGAGGGCGCGGTGGCCTGCCTCGAAAAGCCGCTCTCGATCGAGCGCTTGGTCGAGCTCACGCGCGCGATCGAGGCCAGCAAGGGCTCCGGCCCGCCGTTCGCGGGCGACGTCCGCGAGCTCACGCGCGTCGATCTCGATCGCATCGCGAAGATGACGTCCCGAGAGATCGACGATCTGCCGTTCGGCGCCATCCGGCTCGACGGCGACGGTCGCATCAACACGTACAACTCCTTCGAGTCGAACGCGGCGGGGCTCGCGCGAGACGACGTCGTCGGGAAGCGGTTCGTCGACATCGCTCCCTGCATCGTCGTGAAGGAGTTCGTCTCGACGGTCGAGCGCGCGCGCGAGGGGCATGCGGTCGACCAGGTGCTGCGGTTCGTCTTCCCGCATCACCGCGCCGCCTGCGTCGTCAGCGTGCGTCTGTACCTCGCAGCGGGGGACGATCAGCTGTGGTTGTTCGTGTCGAAGCGGCTCGACGCTTCTCGATGACGGCCGTCGCGCGCGGGCCCTCCGCCGTGGCGACTCGCGACCGTCGGGGCCTCCTACGACGTGCGCGCAACGTGCCGCGGATCGAGCGCCTCGCGCCGTCGCCGAGCCGCCGCTCGCGTTCGCGCGCGCGGACGCGTCTACGTTTGCGACGGACGGGCTCCGCGAAGGGCGCGCGATCGCGCGCGTACCGCCGGCGGAGGTCGGGGCGCGGTGATTCGGGGAGATTTGGGCCCGGCCTCGCGTATGCTCGTCGAGGTGAGGCGCGCGCTGTCGAGGCTGCTCATCCTGGGCGCGGCACTCGGCGCCGGCGTGGCGTGTGGTCCGTCGCCCGCCCCGTCGGCGAACCCGGAGGCGCCGTCGGGGACGCTGGTCGTCGTCGTCCGACAGGGCCCGGAGCGGGTGCCGTTTCGGCCGAAGGTCGCGCGGATCCAGCGCGCGAACGAGCAGCTCTCGGCCCTCCTCGGGCACTCGATCGAGATCGAGCTGGACGGCTCGCTCCTCCCGCAGACCCACGAGGGCGCCGAGGACGTCATCGCGCGCCTCGTCGAGGACGTCGCGCGCGATCTCGACGCGCTGGGCAAGCGGGACGAGGGCGCGCTGGCGTTCGCGCGCGTCAACTTCGCGCGCCTCGTCGTGCGCTACGCGCCGTCGGAGGCCGCCGCGCGGGAGGACCGATGGCGAGGGATCGGCGTCGCGACGCACGACGTGGCCTCGAAGACGGTCGACGTCGCCCGCGCCGAAGCGAGCTGGCGCGCGCTCGATCGAGGCGAGGTCTCCAGCGTCATCTACCGGTCGTTCGCCGTCGCCAACGAGGCGCGTTACGCGGGGGTCCTCCCGGACGCGCTCCCGCCCGGCGAGCGGCGCGCCTGGTTCGACTACCACGCGCGCGGCGGGCGCCCGGGCGGCAAGGCCGCGAAGCTCGATACGTACGCGCACGTCGGCGCGATCGACGCGCTCCGAGTCCGCGGCATGGTGATGCTCCACGGCCTCGCGACGCGCGCGGGCGA
>JAHBWF010000106.1 GCA_019637105.1 Labilithrix sp. | reverse complement strand
CGCTCGTCACGGCGTCCGCGGCGGGCGTCGCGGTCGAGTCGTCCGAGAGCGCGCGGCGCTGCGTGGTCGTCGGGTCGGACCCCGCGGTCACGAGACGGGCTTCTCGCGCATGCGCCGGAGGTACGTCCTCTGGACCTGCGCCGGATCGAGCCTCAGGTACTTCGCGAGCTCCGTGACGAAGCCGCGGACGTAGACCATCGCCGGGAGGTGAGCGTACGTCTCGTCCTCGAGCGCGAGGAGGTGGGCCTTCGAGATCTTCGTCCGCGAGCTGATCTCGGCGATCTCGATGCCCTGCGACTCGCGCACCTTGCGGAGCAGCGGCCCGGTGAACTCGGTGTCGGGCCCGATCTCGCGCGCGAGCTCGCTCTGGAGCATGAGCTGCTCGGCGGCGAGCGCGGGGCGCGGGACCGACTGCGCGTCCTGCCGATCGACGTCCGGCTCGGCGAACATCGAGAGGTCGTAGGCGCGTCGGCGCACCGGATCGAGCAGCGTGTCGTGGGCCTCGTCGATGCGCGCCTGCGCGACCGTGAGCTCCTTGTCGTCGAGCAGCGAGGAGGTCGCGAGGCCTCCGGTCGCGTAGATCTCGCGCTGGCGCTTGAACGCGCGCCGCACCTCCTCGTCGTTCGACGAGCGGCCGATGCCGAGCACGGCGTAGTGGTCCGGCGGCGCGAGCACGGGCGCCAGCGGCGCCGCGGGCTCCCGCGGCTCGGGCTTCGCGGTGGTCAGCGCCACCACGCGCCGGGCGATGCGCTCGATGTTCCGCGCCGCCTTCGACGTCGGGCTGTCGACGAGGAGGGGCCTCCTGCGGCGGACGGTGAGCCAGACCGTGTCGTCGTGCTCGACCCAGCCGAGCTCGTCGAGCGTCACGCCGTAGTGCCGCTTCGCGAGGCCGCTCATCGCGCCGGCCAGCTCGAGATCGGTGCGGACGCGCGTCTGGTTCACCGTCAGGTGGAGGCGCATCCGCGACAGCTCGGCCCACGCGAGCTCGGCGAGCGTGCGGTCCGTCTTGGCGAGGAGCCGGATGACGTCGAGCGGCGAGGGGAGGCGCCCGATCTCCTTGATCGCGCGATCGACGAGCGAGAGGCGGAAGCGATCGCGCGCGAGCGCGCGCCGGAGCTTGCGTCGGTAGGCGGCGCGGACGAAGCGGTACGTCGCCTCGATCGCGGGCGGCTCGGGGACGGTGACGCAGATGGCGATGTCGGACGCGAGCATCACGTCGAGCGCGAGGTGGGCGTGGCCGGGCCCGACGTCGATGACGAGGTAGTCGGTCGGCAGCGCCTTGAGGCGGCTCAACCAGCGGCTCTTGCGCCCGGCGCGGAGCTGCAGCGGCGGCTCGATCGCGTCGTGCGGGCCGGGCAGGATCGACAGCCCGGGGACGAACGTCGGGACCAGCGACTTCGCGAGCTCCTCGGTCGTGTCGTCCGCCGGCGGCGCCGCGTGCGCCGTCACCCCGAACTGCGCGTGCAGGTTCGCGCCCGTCGGATCGAGATCGACGAGGATGACGCTCTTGCCGAGCTGCGCGAAGTAGACCGCGAGGTTCTGCGCGACGAGGCTCTTGCCCGCGCCGCCGCGTCCGCCGCCGACGGCGAGCATCCGGCGCGCGCCGCGCGCGCCTTCGACCTCGGCGATCGAATCGGGGCCGAGCGAAGGGGGAGGGAAGCTCTCGGTCAACGTCCTGGGCTCCCGACCGCCCCGCGCGCCATCCGAGCTCGACGGAGGAGGCCGAAGATCCGCGCCGCGAGCTCGGGGGTGCGGAACGGCTTCGGGAGGAAATCGTCGCCGCCGCTCGCGAACGCGTCGACGACGTCGCGCGAGGTCGGCTTGCTCGACAGGAAGAGCACCGGGATGTCGGCGATCCGCGCGTCGCTCCGGAGCTTGCCGACGAAGGCGCGCGAGTCGCTGCCGCGGGCGTGCAGGTCGAGGACGATCGCGTCGAACGGCTGCGCGCGCATCCGCTCCTCCGCCCGCTTCGTGGTGCCCACCAGCTCGACGATCAGGCCCATCTCCGCGAGCATCGCGCGGAGCTCGTCGCCGGCGCCGCCGTCGGCGTCCACGACGAGGACGCGCGAGCCGAACGGGATGCGGCTCGACTCGATGGGGCTCGAGACCGGGATGTCGTCGAGGCGGCGCGAGCGCGGCGGGGCGTCGCTGCGGGCGGGCGCCTCCGACGCGGCGGGGACCCTGCCCGACGACGTGGGGCCGGCGGACGGCCGCGCGGCGCGCATGTGCTCGCTCCGCGCGGCGACGAAGCCGACGAGGCGGTCCCAGTCGCGGCGCTCGAACTCGAGGTGCGTGTCGCCCGCGGCCCGGACCCCGCGCGCCGCGGTCGCCGTGGCGCGCCGCCGCGAGCCGATCTCGAAGATCGCGAGGACCCACTCGCCGTCCCCCACGGTCTCGCCGTCCGGGAGCGGGAGCGATCCCCGGGTCTCGGACAGCGCCGCGGAGAGGGCGGCGATGTCCCCATAGCGAAACACCACGCTACGCAAGGTGGGGCAATGTCTAGCCGCGGACGGCGGCCCACGCAAAGCCCATGAGCTGGCGCCGGCGCCTCGCGGGCAGGCCCTTCGGGCGAGGCGAGACGCGGGGTCCCCATGACACCGGGCTTTTGGTAAGCTCCCGCCGCGATCCATGGCGATGAGAGCACTATCTGCCGTAATTCTCGGGGCTTTTGCGCTTTCCGGGTCCACCTGCGGGAAGTCGACCGAGGAACCCACGAAGGACAAGGCGGCGCCCGACGCGCCCGTGGTCGTGCTCGACGGGGTGGACACCAACGGGCTGACGCAGCGGGAGAAGAAGGAGTGGAGCTCGTACGTCTCCGAGTTCATCTCCCCCTGCCCGAACGTCCCGGTGCCCATCGCCCAGTGCGTCAAGGAGAAGCGCGAGTGCGACAAATGCGCGCCCGCGGCGAAGTACCTCGTGAAGCTCGTGAAGGACGGCATGCCGCGCGAGCCGCTCGAGAAGAGCTACAAGAACCGCTTCGATCCGGACAAGGTCAAGAACGTCCCGATCGACGGCTCACCCACGAAGGGGCCCGAGAGCGCGCCGCTCACGATCGTCGAGTTCGCCGACTTCCAGTGCCCGCACTGCGGTCAGTTCGCGCCGGTGATCGACAAGGTCGTCGAGAGCCGCAAGAGCGAGGTCCGGTTCGCCTACAAGTTCTACGTGCTCGGGAAGTTCCCGAACTCCGAGAACGCCGCGCGCGCCGCGATCGCCGCCGGCAAGCAGGGGAAGTTCTGGGAAATGCACCACCTCATCTTCGCGAACCAGGAGAACCTCAGCCAGCAGGGGCTCGACAGCATGGCGAAGGAGCTCGGCCTCGACGTCGGGCGCCTCCACGCGGACATGCAGGCGCCCGACACGGCCGAGCGCATCGCGAAGGACCGGAAGCTCGGCGAGGACCTGAAGATCGAGGGGACGCCGTCGATCTTCATCAACGGGCGTCAGTTCGACGGTCACCAGGACCTGAACGAGTGGCTGAACCTCGAGCTCGCGATGATGGGCAAGCAGCCCGCGCCGCCCTCCTCCGCGGAAGCGCCGGCGGGCGACGCCGGGGCCAAGGCCTCCGACGCGGGCGCGAAGGCGTCGGGCGCGGCCGCGAAGGCGTCGGGCGCGCCCGCGAGCGCCCCCAAGTGACGAGGCGGGCTCGGTGACGCGCGCGCTCGGCGACGGCTGCGGCTGCTTCCCGACGGGGCGCCACTACCCCGGGATCGCGCACCTGTTGAAGGTCGCGATCCGCGGCCTGGCCGAGGGCTTCGCCCAGGACGCCGCGTGGCAGGAGCTCGACGTGGCGCTCCTCGACGTCGAGACCACGGGCCGCGACGCCTCGGTCGATCGCGTCGTCGAGGTCGGCATCGTCGTCGGCCGCAACGGCGACGTCGTCGCCCGCTACAACTGGCTCATCCACCCGGGGATGCCGATCCCGGCCGAGGTCTCCGCCATCCACGGCATCACCGACGAGATGGTGAAGGACAAGCCGCGCTTCGAGGACGTCGTGGCCGAGATCGGGCAGGCGCTGCGCGGCTGCATCCCGGCCGCGTACAACGCGCTGTTCGATCGCGCGTTCATGATGAGCGAGTTCGCGCGGGCGAAGGCCGACACGACCGGGATCCCGGCGCTCACGCGCGACGTCGAGTGGATCGACCCGCTCGTCTGGGCGCGCGACATCCAGCACGACGAGAAGTCCCGCGCCCTCGGCGACGTCGCCGCGCGCCTCGGCGTGAAGCTCGAGCAAGCGCACCGCGCGAGCGACGACGCCGAGGCCGCCCTCCGCGTGATGTACGCGCTCGGCCGAGATCCGCGCGTCCCGCGCGCGTACGGCGCGATGGTGCAGGAGCAGCGGCGCCTCTCGCAGGCGCAGGCCGATCAGCGCCGCATGTGGCGCAGCTAGACGATCCGAGCCTGATCCGGAGTCAGGCTCCCGCGCGCCGCGTGAGACCGTCGCGCGGCGGAGCGCGCGGTCGCGCGGATCGCAGCGCACGCGTTTCGCGAGGCGGCGCGGGCGGAGCGAGACCGTCGCGCGGGCGCTCGACATGCGTTTAGTAGGCCGCCCCGCCTCGCGCGTCGGCTCGCGCAGACACGAACGGAGACACGTTTTGTAGAGGTGACGCGTCGCGCAAGCTTCCCTATATTCGCGGCTCCCCGCTTTCCCCTTCCCGCGGAGCCCAAGGTCTTGGGCTTCTCTCAAAGCGCCGCAGGCTTTCTCTAGAGCCCCATGCATTCATGGGGTTACCGGTGGTTCCCCGCCCAGGTGGGGACGAACGCGCGGCGGACAGACGTGAGGCACCCATGAGCGACAAGGTCGAAATCAAACTCAAGGACTCGACGTTCGAGGCACCCGTCATCGTGGGCACGGAGAACGAACGGGCGATCGACATCGCGAACCTGCGCAACAAGACGGGGCTCGTCACGCTCGACCCGGCGTTCATGAACACGGCGTCGACGAAGAGCGCGATCACCTTCCTCGACGGCGAGAAGGGCGTCCTCCGCTACCGCGGCATCCCGATCGAGCAGCTCGCGGAGAAGTCGAACTTCGTCGAGACGGCGTACCTGCTCATCTACGGAGAGCTGCCGTCCCACGACGAGCTCGAGCGCTTCGGCAGGCTCCTCACGCGCCACTCGCTCATCCACGAGGACATGAAGCACTTCTTCGACGGCTTCCCGTCGACGGCCCACCCGATGGCCGTGCTCTCGTCGATGGTCTGCTCGCTCTCCACGTATTACCCGGAGGAGCACGACATCAACGACAAGGAGAAGATGGACGTCACGATCGCGCGCCTCATCTCGAAGGTGCGGACGATCGCGGCGTACGCCTACAAGAAGTCGATCGGCCACCCGTTCGTCTACCCGCAGAACAACCTCAAGTACGTCGCGAACTTCATGCACATGATGTTCGCCGTCCCGGCCGAGCCCTACGAGGTCGATCCCGACATCGAGGCGGCGATGAACCTCCTGTTCATCCTCCACGCCGATCACGAGCAGAACTGCTCGACGTCGACGGTGCGCCTCGTCGGCAGCTCGCGCGCGAACCTCTTCGCGTCGGTCGCCGCGGGCATCCTGGCGCTCTGGGGACCGCTGCACGGCGGCGCGAACCAGGAAGTGATCGAGATGCTCGACACGATCCAGACCGACGGCGGCAACGTGAAGAAGTTCGTCGACCTCGCCAAGGACAAGAACTCGAGCTTCCGCCTCATGGGCTTCGGCCACCGCGTCTACAAGAACTTCGACCCGCGCGCGAAGCTCATCAAGGCCGCCGCGGACCGCGTCCTCAAGAAGCTCGGCGTCAACGACCCGCTCCTCGACATCGCGAAGGAGCTCGAGGAGGCGGCGCTCAAGGACAGCTACTTCGTCGAGCGCAAGCTCTACCCGAACGTCGACTTCTACTCGGGCATCATCTACCGCGCGCTCGGCTTCCCGACGACGATGTTCACGGTGCTCTTCGCGATCGGGCGCCTGCCCGGGTGGATCGCCCACTGGAAGGAGATGATGGAGGACACGACGACGAAGATCGGTCGTCCCCGTCAGATCTACACGGGCCCGACCGAGCGCCCGTACGTCCCGATGGAGCAGCGCAAGTAGCCACGCCCGACGCGGCCCGTGCTCGGGGGAAGAGCGCGGGCGTCCGGGAGCTCCCGGCCTTTCGACGCCCGTGCGCAGGGGAAGCGCGCGGGCGTCGGCCTTTTGGCGCGCCGTCGGAGCGCGGCGCCGGATGGGGCGTTGCGGGGAGGCGCGCCGCCAGAGCGCGGCGCCGGACGGGGCGTTGCGGCGATGGGGCGTTGCGGGGGAGGCGCGCCGGCGAACGCGCGGCGTCGTCTTCGAAGCGGGCGCGTTCCGTTCAGAAGACGGGCCACAAGAAGGGCACGAGCTTCTCTTTCAGCCACTCGCCGGCGAAGAGCAGCTCGAGGATCGCGAGGATGAGGAAGGGGCCGAACGGGATCCGCGCCCGCGGCGCCGCGCGCTCGTCCGCGTCGCTCTCCTGATCCACGTCGCGCTCGCGATCCGCGCGGGTCTCTGCGTCGCCCGCGGTCTTCTCGTCGCCCGCGGTCTTCTCGTCGCCCGCGGTCTTCCCGTCGTCACCAGTTTTCACGCCCGGGCTGGTCGTCCCCTCCGCGCCGCCCGCGCTCGTGGCGGCGGCGGCGGCGGTGGCGGCGTCCCGCTCGGGCTCGCTCGCGCCGAACAGGCGGCGGAAGAAGCGGACGATGAACGCGTCGTCCTCGTCCTCCGTGAGCGGATCCTCTGCGAGCGCCCGCTTCGCCTCCTCGTCGCCTTCGGCCGCGGCCCTCTCGAGCTCGGCGATGTCCTCGAGGACGGCCGCGGGGAGCGTCGGCTCGATGCCGAAGAGCCGCGTGACGCCCGCGTAGACGGTGCCCTGCACCGCGCCCGCGAGGAGCGTGAAGAGCGCCCCGGGCCAGCCGAACCAGGCGCCCGCGAGCGCGAGCAGCTTGGCGTCGCCCAACCCCATCCCCGTCCGGCCGAGCAGGCCCTTGTAGAGGAAGATGAACGGGACGAAGACGCCGAGGAAACCCGACAGCGCGCCGACGATCGACGCGACCGTCCCGAGCTCGCGCAAGGACGCCGTGAAGACCCCGACGATCGTGCCGCCGATCGTGATCGAGTCCGGCAAGAACATGTGCTCCGCGTCGATGAACGCGGCCGCGACGAGGCCGAGGCAGAGCGCGAAGTCGGCGCCGTAGATCGCCGCGGCGCGGCCGACGGAGACCGATCCGGGGAGGCGCAGGACGATCACCTCGAGGATCGCGAGCGAGAGCGCCCCGCCGATGAGCTCGACGAGCGGGTACCGCGGGCTCATCCGCGCGCCGCAGCAGCGGGCGCGGCCCCGGAGGATGACGTAAGAGAGGACCGGGACGTTGTCGTACGCCTCGACGGGCTTGCCGCAGCCGGGGCAATGCGACGCCGGGCGCACCACGCTCATCTCGCGCGGCACGCGGTAGATGACGACGTTGAGGAAGCTCCCCCAGAGCAGGCCGAAGACGAAGACCGAGCTCCGGACGAGCCAGAGCGGGACTATCGAGAGGAGCTCGTCGAGGCGCATCGCGTCGTGGGATCGGTGGTCGGCGTCGGCGTGCTGCAGGCGGAGCGTGCCGCGGCGGCACCGTGACGAGGCGCCCATCGTAGCAGGCCGTCGTCGCGGCTGTCCGTGGCGTACGGCGCGCCGAGACGATCGCACGACGCGTCGGTCGCGCCTGGCGGGCGGCTCCCGTGACGCGTCGTTCGCGCCGGTGGTCGGCGCGCGTGACACCCGCGTGAAGCGCTCGCTCGTGGTCGCGCCGCGGCGCCGGGCCTGGTACGGTGCGAGCCTCCCCGGCCCGAAACCCCGATGCTCGTCCAGGTCAACCCACTCCACCCGGAGCCGCGCAAGATCCAGCGCGCGGTCGACGCCCTCAACGCAGGCGAGGTCATCGGCTACCCGACGGACACCGTCTACGGGCTGGGCTGCGATATCGGGAGCAAGAAGGCCGCCGATCGGCTCTACCAGATCAAGGGGATGGATCGGGCGCACCCGCTCGCGTTCATCTGCCCCGACCTCTCCGAGATCGCGAAGTACGCGATCGTCGACAACCAGCACTACCGCGTGCTCAAGCGGTTCCTCCCCGGCCCGTACTGCTTCATCCTCGAGGCGACGCGCGAGGTGCCGCGGCTCCTCCAGACCAAGCGCAAGACGATCGGCATCCGCGTCCCGAACCACGAGGTCATCCGCAGCGTCGTCAGCTCGCTGGGTCGTCCCGTGATCTCGACGACGGCCCAGCGCGTCGGCGCCGAGCCGCACGTCGACGCGCGCGAGATCGACGACGACTTCCCCGGGCTCGGGCTCGTCCTCGACGGCGGCGCGGGCGGCGTCGTGCCGACGACGGTGGTGGACCTGACGGTGCAGCCGCCGCAGGTCGTCCGCGAAGGCGCGGGCGCGGTCGACGAGTTCATGGACGAGGCCCCGCGTTCGCTGCGCGGGATGCAGTCCGACATGCGCCGGCTCAAAGAAGAGTGGTCGTAGCCCGGGCTCGCGCGGCGGGGGCCGGGCGCCGGGGGACGCGGCGCCGATCGACGCGATCACGCGCCGGTATCCCGACCCGCGCTGGAGCGGCCGCGCGCGCGGTCCGGGCCGGAGCCGGAGGCCCCGGACGCCAACGTGGTCTTGTGCTCGACGCCCGCGCAAGCGAGTATGGGCGCCAATGCGACGCGCTTGGCCCTCACGATGCAGGACCACGTCCGTCGTCATCGGAGCCGTCCTCGGGGCCGCGGTGCTCGCGGCGCCGAGCCGCGCGGACGCTCAGTGCGTCGACGAGGAGCTGAAGCAGGAGCTCGTCGGCGGCCGTCACTACCGAGGGGTGCAGCCGCGCCTCTTCACGAAGGCGTTCCGCCACGAGCTCTCGGCGATGGGCGGGTACTACGCCGCCGACCTCTACTCCTCGTCCTGGGTCGCGGGCGGAGCGTACACGTTCCACTTCAGCGAGGACCTCGGCCTCGAGGCGAGCTTCCAGCTCACGCGCTTCCGGACCGCGGCGACCGACTCGTACGAGCGCCGCTACCCGCAGGTCCAGGTGGAGGAGCGGACCGATCGCCCCGGGCGCCTCTACTTCGGTCACCTCGTCTGGAGCTTCGCCTACGGCAAGCTTCGCTGGATGGGCGGCGGCATCACGCGCTTCGACTTCAACGCCGCCCTGGGCGCCGGCGTGACCGACGACTCGACGTCGCAGGGCCTCACCGGGAGCTTCGGCCTCGGGACCAAGTGGTACTTCGGCAAGTGGTTCGCCGTCCGCGTCGACGTGCGCGACCGCATCCTCAAGCAGACGCTCATCGGCGAGGAGCACATCGTCAACGACATCGTCCTCACCGGCGGCGTCAGCATCTTCTTCCCGTTCGGCGGATGACTCGTACCATGGGAGTGGCCATGCACAGGAGCCGTCGTCGCCCGCGCCGCCTCGTCCTCGCGCTGCTCGTGGCGTGCGCGCCGGCGCTCGCGACGTTCGCGCTCGCGCAGACGAAGCCCCGGGCGCCGGCGAAGCCCAAGCCCGCGCCGGCGGCCAAGGTCGACGCCCAGGCGCCGCCGCCGGCCGAGGAGCCGAACGGCGCGAACGGAGACGCCGCCAAGGCGACGGCCCCGACCGCGTCCGACGCGCCCCCGCCGCCGCCGAGCGAGGTGACCGACGGAGGTCGGCTGTCGCCGCTGAACCCTCAGCCGCAGGAGCTGCCGAGCAACGCCGTCGACGCCGGCGTCCCCGTCGACTACGACCGCCTGCTCGCGGACATCGCCGCCCTCCGCGCGCGCGTCGCGGCCGTCGCGGACAACCTCTACCAGTCGCGCATCTCCGTCGCGCTCCAGACCGACGGCGACCGCGCGAAGATCAGCCGGCTCACCGTCTCGCTCGACGACGGCGTCGTCTTCACCGCGCCGCAGTCGTTCGCGGCCTCCGACATGACGGCGGTCTACGACCACGCGGTCGCGCCCGGGCGTCACGCCGTCACGGTCGACGTCGAGCGCAAGGACACGCGCGACGAGGCGTTCCGCACCTCGCAGCGATCGCGCTTCACCGTCGACGTCCCGCGCGACCACAAGGTCGACGTCCAGGTGAAGATCCTCGACGACTCGTCGATGGGCGGCGATTTCCCGTCGGATCGGAGCGGCAAATACGACCTCCGCCTCCGCGTGAAGGCGGCGGCGAAGCCCGTGGGGAAGTGACGATGCGCCGCCCCCTCGCGCTCGGCGTCTGCTTTGCGTTCGCGTCGTCGATCGTCCTCGCGCAGGCGCAGCCGACGCCCGCGCCGGCCGAGCCCGCGGCGGAGCCCTCGCCGCCGGCCGAGCCGGAGCGCGAGCCCGAGCCCGCCCCGCCGCCCCCGAGAGCTGCGGCCCCGGTCGATCCGACGCGCGGCGATCGCATGCGCGCCTACCACGACGCGATGCTCAAGCGGCGCCTCGGGTCGCAGGACGGCGTGACCGAGCGCCTGTCCGAGCGCGTCGCCGACGCCGAGTCCCTCGTCTCGACGGGCCGTCACGACGAGGCGATCGCGAAGCTCACGGAGATCGTGGAGCACCCGCGCTTCGACGTCTCCGCCGAGACGCCGGAGGGGCGCGCCGCGCTCTACCTCCTCGGTCACGCGCTCGCGTCCGCCGGGATCCACGAGTCGGCGCGCGCCTACCTCCGGCGCTCGCTCGCCGCGAAGGGATCGTGGGAGCAGTACGGCCCCTACGCGCGGCGCGCCGTGCGGCGCATCGTCGAGATCGCGCTCGAGACCCGCGCGTTCGAGGCCGGGCTGAAGGACCTCGAGGCCGTGCCGCCCTCCGCGCCGCCCGAGGTGCGCGCCGAGATCGCCTACCTCCGCGGTCGCGCGAAGCAGGCGGCGGGCGACGCCGACGGCGCGCTCGCCGCGTTCGCCGAGGTCCCGCAGACGTCGCGCTTCTGGTCGCAGGCGACGTACCTCTCCGGCCTGATCCAGGTCGAGCGCGGTCGCCTCAAGGAGGGCGAGAACCTGTTCTGCAAGGTCGCGGATCCCAAGCGGCAGGATCAGACCGTGCCGGTCTTCGCCGACGAGCGCTTCTTCGCGGTGCGCGACCTCGCGCGTCTGGCGCTCGGGCGCGTGGCGCACGAGCAGCTCCGCCACGACGACGCGCGCTACTACTACTACCTCGTGCCGCGCGACTCCGACCGCCTGGCGGAGGCGCTCTACGAGGCCGCGACCACGCGCTACGAGAAGAAGGACTACGAGGGCGCGCGCGAGCTGCTCGACGAGCTCAAGGGCCTCAAGGTGCATCACCGGTACGAGGACGAGGCGCGCATCCTCGACGCGTACATCGACCTCGCGCTCTGCCGCTTCCCCTCGGCCGACGCGAAGCTCCAGGCCTTCCTCAAGGACTACGAGCCGACGCGCGACGCGGCGCGGCGGCTCGGTCAGAGCGAGCGCGGGACGTTCGCGCTGCTCGCCGCGGCGCGCAGCGGCGCCGACGCCGCCGGCACCGACGCGTCGGGGGCCGCCGTCACCCCCGAGCAGCTCCGCGCGGTCGCGGCGCTCGTGCGCGTCGATCCGGTCTACGGCGAGATCGCGAAGCGCCGCGCCGTGCTCGATCGCGAGACGAGCGGCCTCAGGCTCACGCTCGGGATGCTCGGCGACATGCAGCGGAGCCTCGCGACGACCGGCGGCGTGCGACCCGCCGTCGACGAGAACGGCGACCCGGAGGAGAAGGCGAACGACGCGCGCGCCGCGCTCGACGGCGTGCGGCGCCAGATCGACGAGCTCGTGCAGGCCCGCGCGCCGGCCGACAAGATCGCGCCGCTCACGAAGGAGCTCGCGGAGCTCGAGGGCCGCTTCGGTCAGGGCTCGGTCGCCGCGACCGAGGCCGCCGCGACCGAGGCCGCGGGCCAGGACCTCCCCGAGCTGCTCCGCGCCGACGCCGCCTACGCCGCCGCGCTCGGCCGCGAGATCGAGGGGACGCGGAGCGAGCTCGCCGTGGCCGAGAGCGCGCTCGCGAAGGACGCGCTGCATCGCCTCGATCTTCGCCTCTCGCGGCTCCTTCGTCGCGCGCGCCTCGGGCGCATCGAGTCGGTGCTCGGCAAGAAGCGCGCGCTGGAGGTCGAGATCGAAGCGATCAACGCCGGCTACCTCCCGAAGGACGCGCTCGACTCGCTCGACGCCGCGCGATACCTGCGCGACGACGAGGAGTATTGGCCGTTCGAGGGAGACGACTGGCCCGACGAGTTCGTCGGCAGCGAAGGGCTGAAGTGAGCCTCGAGAGGCGGTGAGCCTGGAGCGCCCGGGCGCGGGGGGCGTTCCGGCGCGCGGCGCCCCGTCTGCGGGCGTCGCCGGGGTACCCGCGCGTCTCCGCGCCCGTGTATCATCGAACGCGGTGGTTCGGTCGCGCACGGGTCTCGCTGCATGGTTGGGCGCGCTCTGGCTCGCGCCGACGCTCTGGCTCGCGCCGTCGCCCGCGTACGCCGCGCCCGACAAGGGCAAGCCGCCGGCGGCGCCCGAGCCCGCGCCGCCGTCCGGCGGGACCGTGCGGGCCGCCGGCGAGAAGACCATCGAGGCGAAGCCCGCCTCGAAGCCGGGCGCCGCGAAGCGCGCGCAGCAAGGCTCGGGGGCGTCGTCGCTCTCCGGGGCGGGCGGTCGCGCGGCGGTGGTCGGCCCGAAGATCCCCGACGCGCTCCGCGCGCAGATCCAGAAGCAGCTCGAGGCGCGCGTCGATCGCGACGTCGCGCAGATCCGACAGCTCCGCGGCGAGGCGATCGGCCTCTTGACGACGTTCGTCGCCGAGACCCCGCGCGAGGCGCGCGAGATGCCCGAGGCGATGCTCCGCCTCGGCGAGCTCAAGTGGGAGCTCGAGCGCGAGCAGTTCGTCGAGCGCTTCAAGGCGTGGGAGGCGAAGCCCGTCGATCAGCGCGGGCCCGTCCCCGAGCCGAATTTCCAGCCCTCGCGCGATCTCTTCGCGCGGGTGCTCAAGGACTACCCGTGGTTCGGGCAGTACGATCTCGCGCTCTACGTCGACGGCTTCCTCGCCTACGAGCAGGGCAAGCAGGACGAGGCGCTCGCGCGGTTCGACCGCATCCTCAAGGAGCACCCGAGCTCGCGCTTCGTCCCCGACGCGCACATGGCGCGCGCCGAGGCGCTCTTCAACGGCAAGTACGACTACTCGGGCGCGCTCGCCGAGTACGAGAAGGTGCTGCAGTACAAGAACAGCGAGCTCTACGGCCTCGCGATGTTCAAGAGCGCCTGGTGCCTGTGGCGGCTCGGCCGCTCGGACGAGGCGGCGAAGCGCTTCGTCGCGGTCTTCGAGATCACCGACAGCGAGGGCAAGAAGGTCAACGCCGTCCAGCAGAAGCAGCTCGACGAGCTCCAGAGCGAGGCGCTCAAGTACCTCGTCGAGGTCTTCACCGAGGACGAGAAGAACACCGCCCAGGACGTCTACGGCTTCCTCACCAAGATCGGCGGCGATCGCTTCGCCGGCAAGGTCGTGCGCGCGCTGGCGGTGCAGTTCTACGACCAGGCGCACTACGACCGGGGCATCGAGGCCTACGAGCTCTTGCTCAAGCTTGAGCCGGCGTCGCCGGACGCCGGCAAGTGGGTCCTCGCGATCGCGCAGGGCTACAACGCCGTCGAGGACTGGCCGAAGCTCAAGACGACCTACGACCGCGCCGTGACCGGCTACACCGCCGGCTCGCCGTGGGCGAAGACGCAGGGCGATCCGAAGGTCGTCGCGGAGACGTCGCAGGAGATCGAGCGGCAGCTCAAGGAGCACGCGCTCCAGCTCCACGCCAAGGCGCAGCGCGACAAGACGAGCCGCGCCGAGTTCGAGGGCGCCGCGGGGCTCTACGAGGTCTACCTCTCGAAGTTCGGCGGGGAGCCGGCCGCCTATCAGGTCCAGTACTACCTCGCCGAGATCTACTTCTACCGGCTCGACCGCCCGACCGACGCGGCGACGCACTACATGGCCGCGGCGCGCGCGATCCCGAACGCCGCCGCCGAGAAGGAGCCGCTCAAGACGCTGCGCCACGACGCGATCTACAACGCGATCGCCGCGCTCGAGCGCGTGCGCCTCGCGGAGCTCGAGGCGCGGAAGAAGCAGCGCGTCGACGAGAAGGGCAGCTCGGCGTTCCAGGAGACCGAGGCCGACAAGAAGTTCGCCGAGGCGCTCGACCTCTACGCGCAGCTCTACCCGAACGATCCCGCGCTGCCGGAGCTCTTCTTCCGACAGGGCCGCCAGTACTACGACTACGGCGTCTACGACGCGGCGGTGAAGATCTGGGGCTCGCTCCTCGAGAAGTTCCCGCGCAGCCAGTTCGCGCTCTCCGCGGGCGAGCTCATCCTCGACTCGTTCAACCGCGCCAAGGACTACGAGAACATCGAGACGTGGGCCCGCCGCCTCAAGACGACGCCCGCGTTCGCCGGCGAGACGAACCAGAAGAAGCTCGACACGCTCATCGTCCAGGCGGTCTTCAAGCAGGGCGAGCAGAGGTCGCAGGCGGGCGATCACCTCGGCGCCGCCAAGGCGTACCTCCGCGCCGCCAAGGAGTTCCCGCGAGATCCGCGCGCCGCGCAGGCGTGCGTGAACTCCGAGCTCGCCGCGCAGAAGGCGGGCGACCACCAGACGCTGAAGGAAGCCGCCCAGCTCGTCACCGGCAAGGACTACCGGGATCGCCCGGAGTCGCCGCAGGGCGCCTGGATCGCGGCGACCACGTTCCAGTCGATGGGCCTCTTCACCGAGTCCGCGGAGTTCCACGAGGCCATCGCCGGCCTCGCCGACAAGGACCACCCGCACTACCTGCGGTTCGAGCACGCGAAGGACGCGGCGTTCAACGCGGTCGTCCTCCGCGTCGCGACCGGCGAGCACGACAAGGCGATCGCCAACGGCAACCGCTACCTCCAGAGCTACGGCTCGTCGAGCGACGCCGACGAGGTCGTCTTCCAGATGGGCAAGGCGCACCAGAACGCGGGCCGCAACAAGGAGGCGGCCGATCTCTATCGGCGCTACGTCGCGCGATCGAAGAACCAGGACCACCGCGTCCAGGGCTACGTCCTGCTCGCGCAGGCGCTCGTGAAGAACGGCGAGGAGAAGCCCGCGGACGACGCGCTCCGCGTCGCGGTCGACATCGGCAAGCACCGCAAGGGCGAGCTCGGTCCGGACGGCAGGTACGCCGCGGCGCACGCGCGGTACATGGAGGGCGAGCGCGTCCTCGCGCGGTTCGACGCGATCCAGATCTCGGGCGACGTGAAGCAGCTCTCGCAGCGCCTCAAGCAGAAGGCCGAGCTGCTCGCGAAGGCGTCGAACGTGTTCCTCGACGTCGTCTCGCTCGGCGTCGCCGAGTGGACGACCGCCGCGCTCTACCAGATCGGCCGCACCTACGAGAATTTCGCCAAGGCGCTGCGCGACTCGCCGGCGCCGTCCGGGCTCTCCGACGCCGACAAGGAGCAGTACCAGACGCAGATCGACGAGTTCGTGGTCCCGATCGAGGAGCGCTCGCTCGACGCGTACGAGAACGGCTGGAAGAAGGCGACGGACCTGAACATCTACAACCAGTGGACGGCGAAGATGCGCGAGGCGCTCGGGCGCCTCAACGGCGAGCTGTACCCGCCCTTCAAGGAGACGGGCTTCGAGGTGCGCTCGCAGGGGCCGGTGCCGCTGCCGGCGCTCCTCGACGGACCGCGCCGCGGCGCGCCCGAGAAGACGGACAAGGCCGGCGCGAAGCCCGCGTCCGCGCCGGCGCCCAAGGCCGCGTCGCCTGCGGCCCCGCCCGCGTCGAAGCCCGCGGCGCCGACGAGCGGCGCGGGCGCGATGGTGCCGGACGAAGACGACAAGCCGGCGGTCGAGGAGCCGAAGAAGCCCGAGCCGAAGAAGCCCGCGAAGGCGGCGCCGAAGAAGGGGGGTAGGTGAGCCGCGCCCGGATCGCCGCCCTGGTCCTCGCCGCGCTCGCCGCGGGCGCGTGCGGCGGGGGCAAGGCCAAGCAGGGGCCGAAGGTCGCCGAGAGCGGCCTCCCGCCGGCGAACCCCCTCGCCGTACAGCGGATGGTGGAGGGCGTCGCCGCGGCGAAGGACACCAAGGATCCGAAGGCGCGCACGCGCGCGATCGCGCTCTTCCGCGAGGCGATCCAGATCGATCCGAACCTGTGGGAGGCGCGGTTCGACCTCGGCGTGGTCCTCGCGGGCGCCGGCGATCTCGCCCACGCGGAGGAGCAGCTCAAGATCGCGGCGAAGACGGCGCCGGAGCGCGAGGAGGTCGCGGTCGCGCTCGCCGAGGTGAGGCGCCGTCGCGGCTCGAACAAGGAGGCGGCGAGCGCGCTCGACGACTTCGTCAAGGACCACCCCGGCGCGCTCGACGCGCGCACGCTCCTCGTCGCGGCGCTCCGCGACTCCGGTCAGCACGACAAGGCGATCGCCCAGGCGCGCGAGGTGCTCATCCGCAAGCCCGGAGACGCGAGCGCGCTCGCCGAGCTCGCGCTCTGTCACCTCGGGAAGGGCGAGCGCGACACCGCCCAGTTGCTCGTGAAGCAGTCGCTGGACGTGAACGCGAAGAGCGCGATCGCCCATCGGGTCCAGGGCCTGGTCAGCCTCGCGGGCGGCGACGACGCCGCGGCGTTCCAGGCGTTCTCGAAGGCCGCGCAGGAGGACCCTCACGACACGACGTCGCGCCTGAACATGGGCGCGGTCCTCCTCCGGGCGGGCTCTTACGCGAAGGCCGCCGAGCAGTACAAGAGCGCGCTGGCCGCGTCGCCGGACGAGCCGGCGGCGCAGCTCGGGCTCGCGGCCGCGCTCCGCGGCGAGTCGGGCAACAAGGACGCGCGGCTCGTCGAGGAGGCGCGATCGCTCCTCGAGAAGGTGCTCGAGCGCGATCCTCACAACGTCGCCGCCCTCTTCAACATGGGGCTCCTCCAGGCCGAGTCGCTCAAGCGCCCGGCGGAGGCCAAGGGTTACTTCGAGCGCTTCCTCGACGACGCGCCGCGGGATCATCCTTCGCGGGCCGAGGCGGAGCGTCAGCTCACCGGCGCGAAGAACGCGGCGGCCGCGCCCGCTCCCCCTCCGCCGCCACCGGCCAAGGGAGGAAAGGGATGACGATGAAGAGACGCGTGGCGTTCCTGGTGATCGCGCTCTTCAGCGCCGTCACGCTCGTGTCTGCGGCGCAGACGAAGAAGCCCGCCGGGAGGGCGCCGTCCGCGCCGGCGAAGAAGGCGCCGGCGAAGCCTCCCGCGGAGGACGGCGACGCCTCCGCGCCGCTCGCGGGGAAGGAGCCGGCCGAGCCCGCGGCGCGGGACACGGGCGCCGGCAAGGGCGGCGGCGTCGTCGACCAGAAGACGCTCGACGGCGGACAGCGCGTCTTCCGCTTCGGTGAGGTCGAGGTCGAAGGGCGCCTCAAGAGCCCGCAGATCGTCTACTTCCTCCGCCGCGTGCGCGCCGAGTTCGCCGCCGGCGATCTCGGGCATCGCTCCTTCATGAGCGAGCTCGGCGAGACGAAGAACGAGCCCGGCTTCTGAGCTCGCGCGGCGCCGTGGCCGCTCGGACGCGCGCTCGCCGGTCAGCGCGTGCTGGGCGCGCTCTGGCTCGTCGGAGGCGGCTCGATCGCCGGCGTCGACGTGACGGCCGACTCCTTCTCGCCGACCTCGTAGTCCTCCAGCCGGCCCAGGATGTAGGCGAGGTGCCGCCGCTCGTCGTCGCGGTTCTGGACGAGCACCTCGTGGATGTGCGCCGGGAGATCGGCGCGCTGGACGGCGCGGTCGTAGGCGAGGTTGGTGTCGTCCTCGTTCATCTTCATCGCGAGGAGGATCATGCGATCGCCGACGAGCGAGGCGAGCACCACCTTGCCTTTCGTCAACACGCGCTTGATGTCGGCCTTCTCGACCGGCTTCTCCCCGAGCTCGACGACGAGCGGGTGGAGCGCGCACACGTGGCGCTCGTGATCGCCCTTGAACTCCTCGAGCTGCGCCTTGTCGCCGTCGTCGTCGATCCGGTCGATCGCGGCCTCGTAGGCGTCGATCGCGTCGTAGTCGAGCGCGAGCAGCGAGTTGAGGAGGTCCGCGAGGTCCTTCTGCGTGCCAACCATCGTTGCCATGGTGCTGGTCCTTTCCGAGCGCGTGCGGCGCGTCGACGTCGACGAGCACGCTCCGCGCCAGCCTCCTCCGAGCGCCGCCGTGGCGCGACGGTCGCGCCCGCCCGAGAGCCGGAGAATCGACGAGCGGCTCGACGCTTCCGGCGGCCGGTCCCGCTTCCTGTGCTAGCCCTGCGGTATGCGCGCCCGCTCGTCCCTCACGTCGACGCTCGCGGGGCTCGTCGTCGCGGGCGCCGCGCTCGTCGTCGCGTGCTCGACGAAGGACGGCGGCGATTCGCCCGGCGCCGGGGCGGGCCCGCGCGAGGAGGGCGGGGGCGCGAACGGCGCGGAGGACGGGGGCGCCGGCGCCGAGCCGATCGACGCCGGTGATCCGGCGGCGGCGTGCCCGGCCCCGTTCGACGCCGCGGGCAGCGGGCCGAAGGCCGGCGTCAACGAGGGCTTCGTCGCCGGCGGCCAGGCTCGCTCGTTCCACCTGCTCCTCCCCGCCGCCTCGTTCACCGGCCCGCGCCCGCTGCTGTTCGCGTTCCACGGCACGACCGAGACGGGCCCGCGGTTCGTCGATCGAGCCAGGCTCGCCGACTTCGCGGCGAAGGGGTTCATCGTCGTCGCGCCGGACGCCGCCGGCAACGGCTCGTACTGGCCGGTGTGGGACGCGATGCGCGCGCCCGACGCCGAGCCCGCGCCGAACGCGGACCTCGAGCTCTTCGACCGTCTGCTCGCCTGCACGGCGGCCAGCTACGCCGTCGACAAGAACCGCGTGTTCGCCGCGGGCCACTCGGCGGGCGGCATCTTCACGAACCGGCTCCTCCGGAGCCGTTCGGGCGTCCTCGCCGGCGGCGTCGTCGGCTCGGGCGTCTTCGACTTCACCGCGTCGGGCTCGCCGGCGCCGCTCGAGCCGATGCTCGTCGTCGTGACGTGGGGCGGCGACAACGACACCTACCGGGGCACGACGCCGAACGGCGTCAGCGTCCCGGCGTTCAGCTTCGTCGAGCAGGCGTCGCTCGCGTCGAAGTTCTACGCCGCGGAGCCCCACGTCGCGCACGCGCGGTGCCGCGGGAACGACCTCGGCCACGCCTGGCTGCCGCTGAACGACTGGCTCATCGATCTCTTGCTCTCCCACCCGAAGGGGACGCCGGCTTCGTCGTTCTCCCTCCCGGCCCTCCCGCCGGGGGCGCGCGCGGCGTGCTCGGCCGCCCCTTACGAGCTCGCGCCGCTCCCGGACATGACGTGCGCGACGACGGCGCGTGCAGGATGCACACAGGCGTGCCAGCTCTTCGCCGACTGCGCGGTGGAGAACCGGACCGTCGGGCCCTCGCTGCGGTCGGAGCTCTCGAAGATCGGCTTCACGCAGACGAGCTGCGCGGGCTGCGTGCAGCGGTGTCAGGCCGGCGCGACCACGCAGGTCGACGCCGACGCCCTGGCCTGCTTCTCGGCGAAGCAGGCGGCCGCGTCGTGCGGTCCGGGCATCGAGGGCGCCACCCCGTTGTTCCAGGCGGTCAACGAGTGCTGCGACGGCCGGGGCGGCTCGAACCTCTGCGTCGACCTGTGCACCACGCTCGTCGCGAGCTCGGCGGCGAAGGCGTTCTTCCCGACGTGCCAGAAGCTCGTCCCCTGAGGGCGTGGAGACGGCGGCGATCCGGAGCGCGGTCGTCGTGCGCCGCGCTCGCCGCGAGGCCGGCGGCGAAGGCGTCCTTCCCCACGTGCCGGAGGCTCGTTCCCCTGAAGGCGTGGAGACGACGGGGATCCGGAGCGCGATCGTCGCGAGGCGCGAAGTCACGGAGAGGCTATCGGCGCGGCGCGATCGGTGGTTTGAATACGTCATGATCCGGCGCACCGGCCTCCTCCTCGCGCTCGCCGTCGCGGCGTGCGACTCGAGCGCGATCGTGGACCCCGCCGACACCGCGCCCGACGCGGCGCCCTCTACGCCGGCGCCGCCGCCCGCGCCGCCCGCGCCTCCGGCCGAGCCGTCGCTCGAGGTGCCCGCGACGGTCCGCATCGACGAGGAGACCGAGGGCACGATCGCGATCGTCGCGAAGAACCTCCGCCGCGTGGACGTGGGGCGCTTGCCGCCGGGCGCGCGCTTCGATCGCGCCGCGAGCGCGGTCGTCTTCCGCCCCGACTTCACGCAGAGCGGGACCTACGCGATCGAGGTCACCGGCTACGCGGACGGAGCCGAGCCCCTCGAGAGGACGGTCACGATCGAGGTGCGCGACGCGGTGGCGCCGCCTGCGCCGGTCGTCACGGCGACGACGAACGGCGAGGGCTGGGCGCGGCTCACGGTGCGCCAGACGACCGACACGTTCCTCGACTCGAACGGCCGCGCCGGCCGCACGTTCGACGCCGTCGTCGTCGTCCCGACCGCCGCGACGGCGAGCGACCGCGCGCCCGTCCGCGTCTCGCTCCACGGCTTCGGCGGAGCCCCGAGCGGCGCGACGACGAGCACCACCGCCTTCGTCATCGCCCCGCACGATCCCGGCAACACGTACTGGTGGGGCTACGGCGAAGGGATGCCGGCGGCGATCGGAGGCTCGGTCCCCGCGTACACGCAGCGCCGAGTCCTCCACCTGCTCGCGTGGCTGCTCGCCACGTACCCGGGCGCCGACGCGGAGCGCGTCTTCGTGACGGGCGGCTCGATGGGCGGCGCGGGCGCGCTCACGCTCGGCCTCCTCTCCGCGCGCCACTTCGCCGGCGTCGACGCCACGATCGCGCCGACCATCCCGAAGAACCACCGACCGTCCCGCGTCGCGCAGCTCTCCACGCTCTGGGGGACGATCGACGACAACGTCGGCGGCGTCTGGGATCGCATGGACCTCACCCGAGCGCTCCGCGACGATCCCGAGGCGCGCGATCAGTTCGTCTTCACCAAGCACGGCAAGGACGATCCGACGATTCACTTCGGCGCCGTGCTCGCGCCGAGCCCCCTCACGAAGAAGAGCTTCTACGACACGCTCGAGAGCGAGCGCGTCGGCCACGTCTCGGTCTGGGACGAGGGCGCGCACGGCCCGGCCGATCCGGTGATGGGCGAGGGCTGGTGGGACAGCGGGTGGAGCCGCATCACCGACGCGAAGGCGTTCTTGCGGCGCGACCTCCCGTTCCCCGCCTTCAGCCGCTCGAGCGCGAACGAGGATCCCGGCGACGGCAGCGGCAACGGGAAGGTGACGTTCGACCAGGAGCGCGGGTACGCCGCGAACGTGGCCGTCGCGGGGGACACCGGGTGGTCCGGCGCCGTCGCCGGCGCGTTGAACCGCTTCCTCCGCTGGGACGCGACGCGCTTCGTCGACTCGCGCGACCGCCTCGAGATGCCGATCTCCCTCGCGAGCGGCGCGGGCGGGGCGTCGCCGCAGGCCGGGTACCCGACGCGCGGCGATCGGCGCGCCGACGACGGCCCGATCACGGTCGACGTCACGCCGCGCCGCGCGGCGTTCTTTCGCCCGCTCCCCGGCGAGACCGTGCGTTTCCGGTTCGGGAGTCGAACCGGCACGGTCGTCGCCGCGGCCGACGGCAGCGTGACCGTGCCGGACGTCGTCGTCACGTCGACCGAGACGACGCTCGAGCTCGAGCGCGATCCCCCGTAGTCGCGCGGGGCGGCCCCGCTCGCGCGCTACGCCGGCGCCTCGGTGAGCGCCGCGATCTGCGCCCGCGCGTGGCCCAGGGCGCCGTCGTTCCCGGTGCGGAGCGCCCACTCGGCGCCGAGCGCGGGGAGCGCGGCCCAGCGCTCCTTCGCGTGGGCGGCGAGGCCCGGCCAGACCGCGCCTCCGGCGCGCGCGAAGCGGACGAGCAGGTCCTCGAGGGCGTCCGCGCCGAAGCACCCGAAGAACATCGCGAGGTCGACCGACGGATCGGTCACCTGCGCCTCGGTCCAGTCGAGGACGCCGGTCAACGTGCCGTCGGGGGCGAGGAGCATGTGACCCGGGTGAAGGTCGCCGTGGACGAGCGCGACGCGCGTGGGCCAGAGGGCGTCGTCGGACAGCCACCGCTGCCAGCGGCGCCACAAGGCTTCGCTCGGCTCGAGCGCCTCGCGCGTGGCCTCCATCGCGGCGGCGACCGCGTCGCGCGACTTCGCCACGGTGCGGAGCGGCACCCCCGCCCGCGTCGCCTCCTCGACGTCGATCGCCTGGAGGGACGCGAGCATCGCCGCGAAGGAGTCGAGGAAGGTGTCGGAGAGCGACGTCGGATCGATCACGTTCCAGGTCGGGCCGTTCGCGTCGACGGAGACCGCGGGCGTCCCGTCGAGCCGCGGATAGGCGATGACGTCATCGGAGTGGACGCGCCACGAGGGGACGGCGACCGTCAGCCGTGGAGACACGAGCGCGAGCGCGCGCGCCTCGACGCGAGCGGCCTCGACGACGTCGGCGCGGCGCGGGGTGCGGACGATCCAACGTGTCTTTCGCTCGTCTTCGCCGTGGATGACGCGGAAGTCGAGCCCGGTCTGATCGAAGGTCGGCGCGTGGGTGGTGAGGTGAAGGCCGAGCTCGCGAGCGGCCTCGACGAGCCCCTCGACGGTCTGGATGCCGCAGGGTTGGGATGCGTGAACGGACATGATGGGAGCTCCTGGCTCGCGGAGAGCGAGCGTTGGGAGGTCCCGCGCGGAGACGCCGGCGGTGAGCTCGGCCGAGCTCGAGGGTCGCGTGAGCGGCGCGCAGGACCCCGTGCAATCACGGAGAGGGCGGCACGGACGACAGCCACGCGTCGCGGTCGCGCGCGGCTCGGACGATCGAGCTCACGTGCGTCGGCGACACGGACTGTCGAGCTCAGCGAAGCCGAACGAACGCCATGAACGACAGCGTGGCACTCGAAGCGCCTCGGCGCAAGGGCTCGGACCGGGTGGGCAGCGCGGCGTTGTCGTCGCGGCCGCTCGGCGCTTCTCGGACTGGGCGGGCGGAGGTCGTCGCGTCGTGGGCGCTGGGGAGGTCGCGTGTCCCCGCGCTTCCCCGTCGCTCGTCGCTTGTCGGCTCGGGCGGGCGGAGGTCGTCGCGTCGTGGGCGCTGGGGAGGTCGCGTGTCCCCGCGCTTCCCCCGTCGATCCGGCGGCTCAGCGCGCCGTGAAGGGGACCAGCTCGCGTCGCGCTTTATGCCCCGCGGATCGGCGCTCGGCGGCCGCGCGCGTCGGTCACCTCCGCGAACGACAAGGTCTCGGCGTACGGTCGAAGATGCGGCCCGTGTCGACGGCTCGTACCACGTCTCGGCGACGAGCTTGCCGCGCGCGTCCTGCTCGAAGAGCAAGGTGAAGCACGAGGTGCGCCGCGTTGCGTCTGTTCGGCGGCCGGTAGGGGCGGAGCTCGATGAAGCACGGGCCGCGCAGCGTCGTGTCTGCCGGGCATGCGGTACGCGGGAACCCGATGAGGTGAAGCACGAGGCGTGCGTCGGGCACCTGGGGACTGCGGGGGGCCGCGCGGTCGAGCGCGGTGCACCGTTTGCGCCCGAGCGTAGGACCTGCGTTCGTGGACCTGCACCCCGGGCGCGGCGGAGCGCATTTTCTCGTGGAACGCGCGTGGAAGGCGCGTGGCTCGCGAGATGCAGAGGTCGCCGGTCGGAGGTGCTCAGTGAATCAACGAAGCATGCATGCCGCGGTGGCGAAGTCGTATGGCGCGCCGTTGTCGCTCGTCGACGTCGCCGTCCCCGAACCGGAGCGCGGCGAGGTGCTCGTTCGAATCCACGCGAGCGGGGTCTGCCATACGGATCTCCACGCCGCCGACGGCGACTGGCCCGTGAAGCCGTCGCTCCCGTTCATCCCCGGGCACGAGGGCGCCGGCGTGGTCGAGGCGGTCGGAGCGGGCGTGACCAACGTATCCGTCGGCGACCGCGTCGGCATCGCTTGGCTGCATGATGCATGTGGATCGTGCGTCTTCTGCCTCGCGGGCCGCGAGTCTTTGTGCCCCCAGCAGCACAACAGCGGCTACTCGGTGAACGGCGCGTTCGCTCAGTACGCCATCGCGCGCGCCGACTTCGCGACACGGATCCCCGCGCGGCTCGGCTTCGCCGAGGCCGCGCCCGTGCTCTGCGCAGGCGTCACCACCTACAAGGGCCTCAAGGAGACGCAGGCGCGCCCGGGCGAGTGGGTCGTGATCAGCGGCATCGGCGGCCTCGGCCACATGGCCGTGCAGTACGCGCTCGCGATGGGGCTGCGCGTCGCCGCCGTCGACGTCGCCGACGACAAGCTGGATCTGGCCAAGCGCCTCGGCGCGGAGATCGTCGTGAACGCGAAGAAGGAGAGCCCGGCCGCGCGGCTCCAAGCGGAGGTCGGCGGCGCTCACGCGTCGCTCGTCACCGCCGTCTCGACCGCCGCGTTCGCCGCGGGCATCGACGTGCTCCGCCGCGGAGGCACCTGCGTCCTGGTCGGGTTGCCGCCGGGAGAGTTCCCTGCGCCGATCTTCGACGTCGTCCTCAAGGGCATCACCATCCGCGGCTCGATCGTCGGCACGCGCCTCGATCTCGAGGAGGCGCTCGACTTCGCCGCGCGTGGCAAGGTGCGCGCGACCTTCACGACGTATCCGCTCGCGAAGGTCAACGACGTGCTCGACGGCCTTCGCCGCGGCACGATCGAAGGCCGCGCGGTGCTCGACCTCGAGCGGTGAAGGCGGAGCGGAAGACGATGAACCTGCCCGCCGCCGTCTCGGTCTGCGACCGCATGAGCTCCCCCGCCGTCTCGGTGGCGAGCGACGCGTCCGAAGGCGAGATCGTCGCCGCGCTCGAAGGCCGCGCGATCTCCGCGGTCCCCGTGGTGGACGCCGCCGGGCGCGTCGCGGGGATCGTCTCGAGCACCGACGTCGTGCGGTCGGTCGCGGCGAGCGGGGACCGGCGGCCGACGGCGGCGGAGCTGATGACGTCGCCCGTCGTCGTGGCCGCGCCCGACGACGCGATCGATGAGGCGGCCCGAAGGCTCTTCGCGGCGCGCGTCCACCGCCTCGTCGTGACGGTCGACGAGCGACCCATCGGGATCCTCTCGGCGCGCGACGTCCTCGCGGAGGTGAGGCACCGACGCGTCGCGGCCCCGATCGGGTCGATCATGACGTCGCCGGTCGAGACCGTCGCGACGAGCGACACCGTCGACGAGGCCGTCGCCAAGCTCGCCGCCTCGAACGTCCACGGCCTCGTCGTCACGGAGGGGCTCTTCCCGGTCGGGGTCTTCACGCACGCCGAGGCGATCGCTTCTCGGAGGCTCTCCCCGTCGCAGCGCCGTCGACCCGTCGAGGAGGTCATGAGCTACGAGACGATCTGTCTCGACGTCGACACCCCGATCCACCGCGCCGCCGGATACGCCGTGGCGATGAACGTCCGGCGGATCCTGGTGACGAAGCAAAAGCACCTCGTCGGCGTCCTGAGCTGCGTCGACCTCGTCGGCGTCCTCGCGCGAGCCCCCTCGGAGGACACCGAACCCCACGCGTAGCGCCTTCGACGCGGCGCGCTCCCACCGGCATCTTCGCTCTGCGGCTCGCCGGAGCGCGCCGTCCCGTGTGTCCACCGACGGCACATCTCAAGCAGAGTCGCAAAGATCGATCGCATCAGCGAGCCGCCGGCCACGGTCAGCGGAGACTCAAGAGCGCGTCGTGGGTCCGCCCCACCCGTTGGAGGCAGTCGTCGCTTCAACGTAGTCGCCCCACCACGGCCAGCGGAGATCGGCCGCGCCCGCCGCGCGCGGCCGCGAAGCGCTTTCGGCCGCCGATCCTGATCGGCGGAGAGATGGGGACGCCGACCGGGCAGACCTTGGAGCACGCCGCGCTTCAACGGACCAACGGAGCCGCCGACCGTGATCGGCGGAGAGGCGACGAGCCCACGCTCCGCGACGCCTCGGTCGCCATTCCTTCAACGGAGCCGCCGATCGTGATCGGCGGAGAGGCGTCGTGCGGGGCAGCGCAACGGAGTGGTTTCCGAATGCTTCAACGGAGCCGCCGACCGTGATCGGCGGAGAGGCCCCAGTTGCGCGTTGACATGAGGTACGTGTTTGGCGTGCTTCAACGGAGCCGCCGACCGTGATCGGCGGAGAGCCGCCCGCGCGGCCGTCGACGGCGCAGGACGTCCGCATGGCTTCAACGGAGCCGCCGACCGTGATCGGCGGAGAGGCCGAAGTCGACGCGCTCGTATTCGACGTGTTGCCCCCGGCTTCAACGGAGCCGCCGACCGTGATCGGCGGAGAGTCGCTCGAGCGGGAGCTTCTGCTCGATACCCGCGTCGCGCTTCAACGGAGCCGCCGACCGTGATCGGCGGAGAGGTGAGCTGCTCGGTCGCGTACGACGCGCCGCGCTCGCTTCAACGGAGCCGCCGACCGTGATCGGCGGAGAGCTCGTACGCGCGTCCGAACAACATGAAGCGCTCGGTCTCGCTTCAACGGAGCCGCCGACCGTGATCGGCGGAGAGGAACTTCGCTTCGAGTGACGGCGCCGTCTGGGACCGCTGGCTTCAACGGAGCCGCCGACCGTGATCGGCGGAGAGACTCCGACGGCCTCTCCCTTTGCCTCGCGCTTCGCCTTGCTTCAACGGAGCCGCCGACCGTGATCGGCGGAGAGAGGGTTGGATCGAGGTCGTGGTTCGCGGTCCCTATGCTGCTTCAACGGAGCCGCCGACCGTGATCGGCGGAGAGCACGCGGCGTTCACCACGCTGCCTGGACGCGCCTCACGGCTTCAACGGAGCCGCCGACCGTGATCGGCGGAGAGAACCCAACAGGCCAGGAGGCACATATGTCTGTTACGCTTCAACGGAGCCGCCGACCGTGATCGGCGGAGAGGTGGCACACTACCTCACTCTCATGTTCAGCTACGGATTGCCTCAACGGAGCCGCCGACCGTGCT
>JAHBWF010000105.1 GCA_019637105.1 Labilithrix sp. | reverse complement strand
CGTCGCCCGCGGCCTCGGCAAGCCGCGCTCGCTGGTCGTCGACGCCACGCACGTCTATTTCGCCGACGCGCTCACGGGCACGATCGGCCGCGTCCCGCGCGAGGGCGGAGCCCCCGAGGACCTCGCGACCGGGCGGGAGACGCCGGGGCGCCTGGCGTTCTCGGGCGAGGAGCTCGTCTGGCTCGACGGCGGCGGCTCGTTCCCCTCCGCGGCCCCCGAGGGCGGCGTGGTCGCGCGCGGGGTGTTCGCGTGCTCGCCGGCGAAGGTCCCCTGCAGCGTCCGCGCCGTCCGCGCCGGGACCTTCGTCACGCTCGTCGCGGCCGGCGGGCAGCTCCTCGTCGCGGAGAACCTCGACTCGACGCGCTTCGTCGTCTCGCGCGTGACGGACGAGGGGCTCACGCGCGTCGGCGAGCACGAGGGCCGCGCGACGGCGATGACGGCGGATCGCGCGAACGCGTACGTCGCGACGTTCAGCCCGCTCGACCGCGCGACGATCGTGACCCTCCCGCTCGCGAAGGGCGCGCCCAGCGCGGTCACGCTCCGCGGGCCGGGCTTCAACAACGTCGACGCCGACGGAGAGCAGCTCTTCGGGACCGGGATCCTCGACCGGCGCTTCGGCCTCTTCCGCGTCACGACGAGCGGGAGCGACGCGAAGCGCGGCGGCGACGCGGCGAGCGGCGGCGCCGTGACGTTCCTCGCGCCCGACGTCGCGCCGGGCCTGTACGCCCGGCGCGGCGACGACGTCTACTTCGTCGGCGGCGCGGATCGGTCGCTGCGCAAGGTCTCGATCGGCGGCGGGTCCTCGACCGTCGTCGGCCGGCTCACCGGCATCGACGAGCCCGGCGCCCTCGCGATCGCGGACGGCTGGGCTTACGTCGGCGGCAAGGCCGCAGGCGACGCCGGCGGCGCCGGCGCGATCGTCCGGCTGTCGCTCGGCGAATCGTCCCCCTGATCGGCGTCCACTCAGGTGGTGGATCGGCCGCTCCCCGAACGCAGGGTCCGCCGGCTTCCGGCGTGCGCATAATTTCGCTGAATTTCGGGAGGGAAGCTTAGGTACGAGGTGTGCGTACAGGTGTGTAGAAGTCGTCAACGACCCCACCCTTTCGAACTTTCAAGGAACGCTCCCCATGCGCACGAACCGATTCGCTCTCCTCGCCGTCCCTGCCATCGCCGCGGCGCTCACCGCCGCCTGCTCGACCGAGGACGTCGCCACGGGCACGGACATCGGCGAAGCGATCGAGCGGAACGCGAAGATCGTCGACACGATCGGCCCGAACGCGGTCGTCGAAGGCCAGTTCGATCCGCGCGTGCGCGCCTACGGCTACGTGGTGCCGCTGAAGGCCGGCGCGAAGATCACGGTCTCGCTCGAGGCGAAGGGCGGCGCCGACGCGCGCCGCGACGACCTCGACGCGCCGCTCGACACGCAGCTCGCCGTCAACGCGCCCTACGCGAGCAAGACCGCGCGCGGCGCGCGGATCGTCGCGAGCGAAGACGGCCCCAACGGCGAGGCCCCCGCGCCGCCGGTGACCTTCCAGGCCGACCGCGATCAGAACTACCTCGTGACGTTCATGTCGAACGAGGACACGGGCGAGGGCTCGTACAAGCTCACGCTCACGTGCGAGGGCACGGACTTCCAGTGCCAGCGCGCGAACTTCGACAAGCCGTGCACGCCCGGTCAGCTCTTCGTGCAGGGCGCGAAGATCGAGGGCAACACGAAGTGGGAGCAGTGCGAGGTCGTCATCCTCGAGAGCGCGACGGTCCCCGAGGGCTCGACGCTGACGATCCAGCCCGGCGTCACCGTCAAGGGCAACTACATCGATCCGCAGAGCCCGAACAGCGGCTTCGGCACGGTCTCGCTCACCGTCGAGGGCCTCCTCCAGGCCGCCGGCACCAAGGAGGCGCCCGTCGCCTTCACGTCCTTCAAGGAAGACCGCGGCTGGGGCGGCATCGTGGTCAAGAGCAAAGGCAACTCGATGAAGAACGTCGTCATCGAGAAGGCGCGCATCGGCGTCGACATCCCCAACGGCGGCAACATCGTGGTCACCGACTCGCTCATCCAAGGCGTCACGATGCAGGGCCAGCGCAGCGAGGCCGGCATCCGCGCGCAGGAGGACGTCGAGGCGACCTTCACCCGCGCGCTCGTGAAGGGCTTCCAGCGCGGGCTCCACCTCGCCAACGCGCAGAAGATGGTGGTCGAGGACTCGGTCATCCGCGAGAACGGCGTGGGCATCCAGGTCGACGGCGCGAACCCCATCTCTTCGTGCGGCTCCGCCCCGCAGCCCCCGCGCTGGCACGATCCGATCATCGACCACACCGACATCGTCGAGAACGAGACGCACGGCGTCTTCATCAACGGCTCGGACGTCCTCGTGCAGATCTCGAAGTCGAACCTCGTGAACAACAAGCAGCAGGCGCTGCTCATCTGGGGCGCCGCGCTCGCTCCGGAGTCGTTCTTCCGCGAGAACAACGTCTACGGCAACAACAACGACGCCGGCCAGGAGGTCAGCACGGTCCACCGGCGCGGCTCGATCGACATCTCGCAGAACTACTGGAAGGAGATCAGCGATCCGGAGCTGTCGGCGAACTGGGCGCGGCCCTGCAACGGCGAGGTGCTCTTCACCGGCTTCGCCCCGACGCTCATCCGCGACGCCGGCCCGCGCGACCAGGACTCGCTCGCGCCCGGCGTGAAGAAGGGCTGCTTCAAGCACGCCGCGCAGTGACGCCGCGCGCCGCCGCGTGATCCCCGAGAGGGCAGCCTCCCCCGAGGCTGCCCTCTTCGCGTTCGGCGGCTCGCGTCTCACGGCCCTCGTCTCACGGCCCTCGACGTCGGGACCGGGCGCCGAGCGCGACGCCGCCCGCCGGGCCGCTCGCGGGCGCGGCGGCCTCGGGGGTCGGGCTCCGCGCCCGCGGCGTGTCCCGCGAAGCGATCGCCCTCCACGAATCGGAGGGCTACACTCCCACCTCGGCCGATCCCGCGGCCCTCGAGACCGGAGACGTCGTCTCCTTCCGCTCGCTCCGAGCTCGCCGAACGGACGACGGTTGAGGCATACGCGACCGGCTGCTTGAGGGTTCGTCGCACAAACGGTATTCCCATTCCCTCGTCCTTGATCGCGCCGGAGAGCCTCGGAGAGCCCATGAGCGACAGCATCGAATCGCGCCTGAAGGAAGATCGCCGTTTCCAGCCCTCCGAGGAGTTCTCGAAGCACGCCCGCATCAAGTCGCACGCGGAGTACACGGCGATGTACCGGAGGTCGCTCGACGAGCCGGAGGAGTTCTGGCGCGAGCAGACGTTCGACCTCGTCTTCCGGACGCCGTGGAAGGCGTTCTCCGAGTGGGACCTGCCGCGCGCGAAGTTCTTCGTCGGCGCGACGCTCAACCTGACGGAGAGCTGCCTCGACCGACACCTCTCGACGGAGGGCCGCACGAAGGCCGCGATCGTCTGGGAGGGAGAGCCCGGCGACGTCCGCACGCTGACCTACTGGGAGCTCCATCGCGAGGTCGTGCGCCTCGCGGCGGCGCTCGCCGACCTCGGGGTCGTGGCCGGCGATCGCGTCGCGATCTACATGGGCATGGTGCCGGAGACCGCCGTGGCCATGCTCGCGTGCGCGCGGCTCGGCGCGACCCACTCGGTCATCTTCGGCGGCTTCAGCGCGGACGCCTTGCGGGATCGGATCAACGACTGCGGCGCGAAGGTGCTGCTCACGCAGGACGGCGCGTGGCGACGCGGCCACGTCGTGCCGCTCAAGAAGATGGCCGACGAGGCCCTCGAGAGCACGCCGACGATCGAGAAGACGATCGTCCTCCGGCGGATCGGCCCCGAGAAGTGCCCGGCGCCGATGAAGGAGGGCCGTGACGTCTGGTGGGAGAACGCGCTCGCCAAGAAGCCGTCCGAGAAGGCCCTGGCGCTCGCCAAGAACCCGCCCGCCTTCGATGCCGAGCACCCGCTGTTCATCCTCTACACCTCGGGCTCGACCGGGAAGCCGAAGGGCGTGATGCACACCACGGCGGGCTACCTCGCCGGCGCGCACGTCACGACGAAGTACGTCTTCGACATCCGGCCGGGCGACCTCTACTGGTGCACGGCGGACGTCGGTTGGGTCACCGGGCACAGCTACTTCGTCTACGGGCCGCTCTCGTGCGGCGCGAGCGTGATGATGTACGAGGGCGCGCCCAACGCGCCCGACTGGTCGCGCTTCTGGAGCATCATCGAGAAGCACGGCGTCACGATCCTCTACACCGCGCCGACGGCGATCCGCGCGTTCATCCGCGCCGGCGACGACTGGCCCGCGAAGCACGACCTGTCGTCGCTGCGCCTCCTCGGCTCCGTCGGCGAGCCGATCAACCCCGAGGCCTGGACCTGGTACCACCGCGTCATCGGCGGCGGCCGCTGCCCGATCGTCGACACCTGGTGGCAGACCGAGACCGGCTCGATCATGCTCACCACCCTCCCCGGCGCCTGCTACGCGAAGCCGGGCTCGACGGGGCTGCCGTCCTTCGGCGTCGACATCGCCGTCGTGAAGGATCGCGGCGACGAGTGCCGGCCGAACGAGGGCGGCAAGCTCGTCATCCGGAGGCCTTGGCCGTCGATGGCGCGCACGCTCTGGGCCGACGACGAGCGCTACCTGAAGACGTACTGGGACGTCATGCCGAACGTGTACTTCACCGGCGACGGCGCGCGGCGCGACGAGGACGGCTACTTCTGGGTCGTCGGGCGCATCGACGACGTGCTCAACGTCGCCGGCCACCGCATCGGCACCGCCGAGATCGAGAGCGCGCTCGTCAGCCACCCCGCGGTCGCCGAGGCCGCGGCGGTCGGCAAGCCCGACGAGCTGAAGGGCCAGGCGCTCGTCGTCTTCGTCACGTTGAAGGCCGGTCACGACGCCAAGGACCTCAAGGCGAAGCTCGCCGAGCACATCGACAAGGAGATCGGCAAGTTCGCCCGCCCCGACGCGATCCGCTTCACCGACGCGCTGCCGAAGACCCGCTCCGGGAAGATCATGCGCCGCCTCCTCAAGGAGATCGCCGCCGGCAACGTGGAGACCAAGGGCGACACCTCGACGCTCGAGGACTTCAGCGTCCTCGCGAAGCTCCGCTCCGACGAGGAGTGACCGGCGCGCCGCGCCGCGAGACGTCGGCGCCGCGCCGACGTCCGTGCCACTTGTCGCACACGAGCGCACTCCGGGCGGTCCCGTCGGCGCCCCGGCCCGGCGCACGGCCGAGCCGTCGGGGCGCCTCACGGCGCGCGCGGCGCCCGGAGAGGGGCCCGGATGCGTTCGGCGACCGCAGATTCGAGGGGTGCCGGGGACCGGCTCGTCGTATGACCCCTGAGCGGCCCGAGTCGCGTCTCCGCGCGCGATCCGGGCTATGCTGGAGCCTCGCTCGGCCTCCGGCGCTTCGGGTATCGAGACGACACGAGATTCGGGTTTCCAGGCGCCATCGAGGCGAGGCAGAGAGGGTGTGGCAGTGGCGGCGACGTACAGCTCGTTGGTCGGCCTGGCGGTCGGCGGAAAATACGAGATCCGTCGCGTGCTCGGCGCGGGCGGAATGGGCGTCGTCTGCGAAGCCGTCCACCTCGATCTCGGCAAGCGCGTCGCGGTCAAGCTGATCGACAAATCGATGAAGGAGAGCGAGCTCATCGTGGCGCGCTTCCGCCGCGAGGCGCGCGCCGCCGGGCAGATCAACTCCGAGCACATCGTCGACGTCTTCGACGTGGGCGCGGACGGGCGCGTCGGCCTGTACATGGTGATGGAGCACCTCACCGGCGAGGACCTCCAGGGGCGGCTCGAGCGCGACAAGCGGATCGAGGTGAAAACCGGCGTGATGATCGCGCACCAGATCGCGCGCGGCCTCGCCAAGGCGCACGAGGCCGGCGTGATCCACCGCGATCTCAAGCCGGCGAACGTCTACCTGACCGAGCGCGACAACGGGCAGCTCCTCGTGAAGCTCCTCGACTTCGGCGTGTCGAAGCTGCTCAGCGAGGCGCCGGGCAGCGCGCGCATCACCGGCAGCGGGACGCCGATCGGGACGCCCCTCTACATGTCGCCCGAGCAGGCGGAGGGCAAGGACGACGTCGACGGCCGCGCCGACATCTGGTCGCTCGGCGCCGTCATGTACGAGGCGCTCGCGGGCACGGCGCCGTTCGCCGACCGCGGCAGCTACCACGGCACCATCGTCGGGATCCTCACCTCGCGCCCGAAGCTCCTGCACGACGTCGCGCCCTGGGTGCCGGCGGAGCTCGCCAGCGTCGTCGACGCGATGCTCGTCCACGATCGAGACGCCCGCATCCGGGACGCCGCGACCGTCACGCGGCGCCTGCTCGACGCCTTCCCCTCGGTGCTGCCCGACGGCACGGGCAAGCACACGGCGGTCATCGTCCCGCAGGCGGCCGCCGCGGTCGACGCGACGGGCGACACCGAGGTCTTCACCGCCAGCGCGCTCGGCGCCGCGCGCGCCAGTCGCCCGAGCGTCCCCGACGCGGACGTGCAGGCGCGCGCGAGCGCGGCGCCGCGCAGCGAGCAGGACTCGACCAAGACGATCCCCGACGCGACGCGCACCGGATCCGCGACGCCGATCGAACGGAGCGCCGCGGCGGATCGCGCGCCGAGCGGGCGCCGCGACGAGGGCGGCGCCGCGTCGAAGAGCGCGACGACCACCGGCGGCTCCGGCCCGAAGACCCTCCCGCTCCCGCCCACGTCGCGTCCCGAGACGGCCCACGCGGCGCCGGGGCCCCACTCCTCGTCGGCCGGCGGCGTCGCGCTCCCGGCGACGCCGCCCGAGATCGACCCGCTCCCGGTCAGCGAGCTCGCGCCCGCCACGGAGCGCGACGAGCAGCTCGCGATCCGCGCGGACCGGCGACGTCGGATGATGCTCGCGTCGATCGTCCTCGCGGGCGTCGGCGTCGCCGTCGGCGGCTTCATCGCCGGCCAGCGCGCGCAGCCGAGCGCGCCCGCGCCGTCCGGGGCCACGTACTCCGTCGCCGCGCCCCCGGCGGCGACGACCTCCACGCCGGCGGCGACCGGCGCCCCGTCCGCGACGACCTCGGCGCCCGCCGCGCCCCCCGCGGGCTCCGAGGCGATCCCGTCGCCGGGCGAGGTCGCGCCCGAGGTGACGGCGACCGCGCTCAGCCCGGCCGACCTGCCGTCGCCGAGCGCCACGCCGGCGCCGCGCCCCGTCCGCAAGGCGCGGCCGAAGCCGCCGGCCGCCAAGCCCGAGGCGCCGGAGCTCGATCCGGAGCCCGCGCCGACGCAGGCGCCGCCCCGGCCGGAGCCCGAGCCTCCCGCGACGGAGTGACGCTCAGCGGAAGAGGTGCGCGAGCTCGGGCGCGAGCGCGGGCGCGCCCGCGAGGAGCGGCTCCATCGGCGCCGTCGAGAGCGTATGCCAGTAGAGGATCGCGCTCGGACGCTCCGCGCGCGCGAGCGAGAGGGCGCACGCGAACGCCTTCGCGGTGTACGTCGCGTCGAGGACGAGCCCCACGCGCGCCGCGTCGCGGGCGGCCGCCTCGCCCTCCGGGAGCGGCCAGCCGTAGCCACGCCCGACCCATCGGGGATCGACGTCGATGCGCTCCGCCGCGCGCGCGGCCTGCGCGCGCGTGAGACCGACGCGCTCGGCGGTCTTCCTCGCCACCCGCCGCGCCATCGCCGAGAGGACGGGGACCGGCCGCGAGATCGCGACGCCGACGACGCGCGTGCGCATCCCCGCCGCCTCGAAGCCCACGGCCAGACCGGCCGCGGTGCCGCCCGAGCCCGTCGCGACCACGACGACGTCCGGCTCGGGCATCGCGCCGGCGGCGACCTGCCCGGCGACCTCCTCGGCGGCGTCGACGAACCCGAGCGAGCCGAGCGCGTTCGAGCCGCCGAGCGGGACGAAGTACGCGTCGCGGCGAAGGCGGGTCGCGAGCCTCACCGGCGCCGCGGCCCACGACGTCGCGACCACGGGCGCGAGACCGCTCGCGAGCGCGACGCGCAGGTTTCGGCGCCCGTGCTCCGACGACGGCTGCGGCACGACGACCGCCTCGACGTCGAAGCCCTCACGCCGGCCGAAGAGCGCCGTGGCGACGAGCTGATGGCTGCCCGCCGCGCCCAGCGTGAGGACGCGCGTCTTGCCGGCGGCGCGCGCGGCCCCCAGCAGCCGCTCGAGCTTGCGGACCTTGTTGCCCCCGTAGAGGGCTGCGATCCGATCGTCCCGCTTCACCCACAGGCCGAGGTCTTCGAGCCGCTCGATCGGCGTCGGATACGTCCCGAGCGCGAGCCGCGCGCAGGTCACGCCGCACCCGCGCGGTCATGACACGCGGCGCCACCACGGCCGACGTCGTGCTGCGTCGGCCCATGCCGCCGCGCGTCAGCGCAACCATTTTTCGAGCCGCTACGAGACGGAAACATTTTCGAAACCGGTGGTGGGCAAAAGAGAGGGTGAAAGCGCTTGGCAGCCCCGGGCACCGGGTGTCTGATGGCGCCCGCGCGGTCCGGGACGGCGCCGAAACGAAGCGTTCAATGAAGAAGATCGAGGCAATCATCAAGCCGTTCAAGCTCGACGAGGTCAAAGACGCCCTCAGCGAGGTCGGCGTCCAGGGAATGACCGTCACCGAGGTCAAAGGGTTCGGCCGCACGGGCGGCAAGAAGGAAGTCTATCGAGGCTCGGCGTACGTCGTCGACTTCGTCCCGAAGGTGAAGATCGAGATCGTCGTGCCGGACGAGCTCGTTCACGACGTCCTCGACGCGATCGAGAAGAGCGCCAAGACCGGACGGATCGGCGACGGGAAGATCTTCGTGAGCCCGATCGAAGAGGCCGTTCGCATCCGGACCGGCGAACGCGGCAAGGAAGCCATCTAGTCGTCTCGTCGGGGTCGAGCCGCGCGGTCGCGCACGCGAGGACGCGCGCCGCGACGAAGGTTCACAGAGAAAGCAAGGAAGCCATGAAGCCGAAGGAAGTCATCGAGCTCGCGCACAAGAACGACGTCAAGTTCATCGACCTGAAGTTCATCGATTTCCCGGGCGTGTGGCAGCACACGACCCTGCCCGTGGCGCGGCTCGACGAGGGCCTGTTCGAGGACGGGATCCAGTTCGACGGATCGTCGGTGCGCGGGTGGCAGCCGATCAACGCGTCGGACATGACGATGATCCCGGATCCCGAGACGGCGAAGCTCGATCCGTTCTTCGCGCACCCCACCCTCTCGCTCGTGTGCAGCGTCTACGATCCGATCACCAAGCAGCCGTACTCGCGCGACCCGCGTCACATCTCCAAGAAGGCGGAGGCCTACCTCCGCCAGACCGGGATCGCCGACACGTCGTTCATGGGCCCGGAGGCGGAGTTCTTCCTCTTCGACGACGTCCGCTTCGACCACTCGAAGCCGAACGAGGGCTACTACTTCCTCGACAGCGTCGAGGGCGCGTGGAACTCGGGCCGCGAGGAGTACCCGAACCTCGGGTACAAGACGCGCCACAAGGAGGGCTACTTCCCCGTCCCGCCGACGGACACGCTGGCGAACGTGCGCATGGAGATCATGCTCGCGCTCCAGGCGTCGGGCATCGAGGTCGAGGTCGGTCACCACGAGGTCGCGTCCGGCGGCCAGTGCGAGATCGGCATGAAGTTCAATCGGCTGCTCCTCTGCGCCGATCAGCTCATGTGGTTCAAGTACGTCGTCAAGAACGTTGCGCGCAAGCACGGCAAGGCCGCGACCTTCATGCCGAAGCCGCTCTTCGGCGACAACGGCTCCGGCATGCACGTGCACCAGTCGCTCTGGAAGGAGGGCAAGCCGCTCTTCCACGGGGACGGCTACGGCGGCCTCTCGCAGACCGCCCTCCACTACATCGGCGGGATCATCAAGCACGCGAAGTCGCTCGCCGCCTTCACGAACCCGACGACCAACAGCTTCCGCCGCCTCGTCCCCGGCTTCGAGGCTCCGGTCAACCTCGCCTACTCGAGCCGCAACCGCTCCGCGTCGGTCCGCATCCCGATCACCGGCCCGTCGCCGAAGACCCGCCGCATCGAGGTGCGCTTCCCCGACCCGAGCTGCAACCCGTACCTCGCGTTCAGCGCGATGATGCTCGCCGGGCTCGACGGCATCCAGAACAAGATCGATCCGGGCGATCCGCTCGACAAGGACATCTACGCCCTCAGCCCCGAGGAGCTGAAGAACGTCCCCCACATGCCGGGCAGCCTCGAGGAGGCGCTCGACGCGCTCGAGCGCGATCACGAGTACCTCCTGCGCGGCGACGTCTTCACGAAGGACGCGGTCGGCGAGTGGCTCGACTACAAGCGGACGAAGGAGCTCAACCCCATCCGCATGCGGCCCACGCCGCACGAGTTCTACCTCTACTTCGACATCTGACGTCGGGCGCGTCAGCCCGCGGACGCCGGCGCGCGCGTCGGGCGGCGGGGCGCCGGGCGGCGCTGGAACGGTGTGGTCGGGAGGTCCCAGAGCTCGACCTCCGCGCGGCGCTGGGCGGCGCGGGCGCGCGCGGCCATCTCCTCCTTCACGGCGACCAGGTCGTCCTGGAGCTCGACCGCGCTCGCGTGGCGGCGGGCGGGGTCGCGGCTCATCGCGCGGGCGACGACGACCTCGAGCGAGCGGGGTACGTCCCGCCGCGCCTCGCAGAGCGGCCTCAGCTTCTTGTTCATCACGCCGGTGAGGATGTCGCGGACGTTCTTCGCGAAGAACGCGCGGTCCCCCGTGAGCGCCTCGTAGAGCACGACGCCGACCGCGTAGATGTCCACGCGGACGTCGAGCGACGTGCTGCCGAGCACCTGCTCCGGCGCCATGTACTCCGGCGTCCCGACGAGCGCGCCGTCGCACGTCATCGTCTCCTCGTCGGTGCGCCGCCGCGCGGACCTCCGGCAGAGGCCGAAGTCGAGGAGCTTCACGAGCGGATCGCAGCCGCCGCGGGACACGAGGACGACGTTGTCCGGCTTGATGTCGCGGTGGACGATGCCCGCCGCGTGCACCGCGTCGAGCGCCGAGAGCAGCTGGAGGCCGATCGCGATCGCGTCGCCGACGCCGAGCTGCTTCGCGCGGTGGAGCGTCGCGCGGAGCGACTCGCCGAACAGCCGCTCCATGACGAGGAAGGGCGCGCCGTCCTCGGTGAAGCCGCTGTCGAGCACCGCGCACACGTTGGGGTGGTGGATCGAGGCGATGACGCGCGCCTCGCGCGCGAAGCGGCCGACCTTCGCGGTGTCGCCGGCGATGCCGATCGGGACCTTCACCGCGACCGCGCGGGCGAGCCGATGGTCGTGGGCCTCGAACACGATCGCGCACCCGCCGCGACCGAGCTCCTTGACGAGCTCGTAGCGGTTCACGAGGAGGGCGCCGAGCGCGGGGACCTGCGAGCTCATACCCCGCCTCCTGCAGGATGAGTGCCGTCCGGAGATCGCCCGGAAGAGCCGCGCTTTCGAGCATCTCCGCGCGACGGCACGACGCCCGCGCGCCCCGCGGCGCGCTCCCGACGATCCAGGATCATGAGGCGCGAGCGACACCGGCCGCGCGCCGGGTCGCCTATGCTGGGACGCGAGTCGATCGATGACCGTCGAGCCGCTCGCTTTCCGGGACACGGAGGTCTTCGCGTTGGGGCGCGCGGTGGACACGCACCGGCTCGTCGTCCTCACGGGCCCGCCCGGCATCGGCAAGAGCGCCGTCGTCGGGGACTTCGTCAGGCAGAAGCGGCGCGGGAAGCTCGAGACCGTCGTCGCGTGCCACCTCGAGGGCGTGCGCGCGGCGGCCGATCTCCTCCACGAGCTCGCGCGGTCGCTCGGGCTCGCGGCGGGCGCGGACGCCGACGCGCCCGCCGTCGCCGAACGCATCGGGCGGGCGCTCGCCGCGCGGCGTCGCCCGATCGTCGTCCTCGACGACGTCGACCGATGCCGCGTGGCCCTCGCGAAGCTCCTCCCGCAGTGGCTGCGCGACGCGCCCGGCGCCGTGTTCGTCGTCACCGCGCGCGGGCGGCTCGGCGTCGCGGCCGAGCACCGCCTCGAGATAGGACCGCTCGAGGTCCCGAGCGCGCGCGAGCGCGAGCCCGACGCCATCGCGGCGCGCGCGGCCGTGCAGCTCTTCGCGCGCCGCGCGGCCGCGGTGCGCCCCGGTTTCTGCGTCACCGCCGCGAACGCGCGGACCGTGGCCACGATCGTCCGGAAGCTCGAGGGCGTCCCGCTCGCGCTCGAGCTCTCGGCGTCGCGGCTCGTCGCCCTCTCCGAGAACGACGTCGCCGAGCTCCTCACCGAGCGCCTCGACCTCTTGGAGGACGAGCGGGGCGAGCGATCGATCCGCTCGGCGTTCGCGCTCTCCTGGGAGGAGCTCGACGAAGAGGACGCGCGCCTCCTCGCCGCCTGCTCCTGCTTCCGGGGCGGCTTCCTCCTCGACGCGGCGTGCGCCGTCGCCTCGGACGGCGGCGGCTCTTCGCCGAAGGACCGGCTGCGCGTGGCCCGCGGGCTCGAGCGCCTCATCGAGGCGTCGCTCGTCCGCGTCGGCGACGGCGAGGAGCGCCGCTACGCGCTGCCCGAGACGCTCCGCGTGTTCGCGGCGGAGAAGCTCGCGACCCTCCCGGACGCCGCGCTCTTCGAGGAGCGCCACGCCCGCCACTACGCGAGCCTCCGCGCGCGGTCGCCCGCGCCGCCGCTCGACGTGATCGCGGCCGAGCGGGAGAACCTCGAGCGCGCGTTCGATCGCTCGCTCGAGGCGCGCGATCCTCGCGGCGCCGCCCTGCTGCTCGCGCACGCCCCCGTCGCGCTCACGCAGGGCCCGCTCACGCCGTTCATCGACCGGGCGTCGCTCGCGCTCGCGGACCTCGAGCTCGCCGGCGCCGACCACGCCGAGCTCCTCCTGTCGCGCGGCCTCGCGCGGATCTTCATGGGTAAGCGCGAAGACGCCCTCGACGACCTCGAGCGCGCGCGGCGCGAGGCCGAGCGCGCGGGCGCGCCCGCGATCGAAGCGCACGCCACGAGCAAGCTCGCCCTCGTGATCGGCCTCAAGGGACGCGTCGACGAGGCCCTCGCGCTCTTCGCCGACGCGCGCCGCGCGGCGGACGCCTCGGCGGACGAGCGCACGCAGGGCTTGGTGTTGAAGGACCTCGCCAACCTCCTGTCCGAGGCCGGTCGCAACGACGAGGCCGTGGTCGAGCTGGCGCGCGCGCGCCGGCTCTTCCGCGCCGCGGGCGATCGGCGCGAGGAGGCGTTCGTCCTGATGATGCTCGGGAGCCGCTTCGTCGACGACGGCCGGCTCGAGGAGGCGCGCCGCGATCTCGGCGACGGCCTCACGCTCCTGCGCGAGGTCGGCGACCGGCGCTCGGAGACATGGACGCTGCTCCATCTGGCGCTCGCCGACGTCGAAGCGGGCGCGCTCTCGAGCGCGCGGCGGCAGCTCGATCGGGCCATCGCGCTCGTGCGCGACGTGGGCGACGAGCACACCGAGGGCCTCCTCCTCGGCTACCTCGGCAACGTCGCGCTGGAGCAGGGGCTCACCGGCGACGCGGAGAGCGCGTACCGCGACGCGATCGTGCGCCTCGCGCGCGCGGCGGATCGCCACTCCGAGGGCTTCTTCACCGCGGCCTCGGCGCTCGTCGAGCAGGCGCTCGGCCGGGGGCCCGCCGCGGCCGACGCCATCGCGCGCGCACGCGACCTCGTCCGGAACGACGGCCGCGCCGCGCGGCGCGAGGCGGTCGAGATCCTCGCGAGCGTCGTGGACGGCTCGATCCCGGAGCGGTCCCGCCTCGAGCGCCCCACCGAGGAGATCCGGTTCGCCGAGCGGATGCGCGCCCTCGTGGCGACGCGCGCCGCGACGAAGCGCGACGACGAGCCGGGCCTCGTCGTCGCGAGCGACGGGAGCTGGGTCCGCACCGCGTCGAAGCAGGTCGCGAAGCTCGGCGCGGGGCGGCCGATCGCGCGGGTCATGCTGCGCCTCGCGCTCGAGCGGATGCGCCACCCCGGCCGACCGGTGCCGGCTCAGGCGCTCGTCCGCGCGGGCTGGCCCGGCGAGCGCGTGCTCCCGGCGGCGGCGAAGAACCGCCTCCACGTGACGATCGCGCGCCTCCGGCGCGCCCTGCTCGAGGGCGCGCTGCTCCACGGCGACGACGGCTACTTCCTCGATCCTGCGACCGCGGCGCGCGTCGCCGATCCCGGCGAGCCGCCCGGCTGACGCGCGCGGCGCTACCTGGCTACGCTCGTCAGCCGAACGGCCGCCGCCGGCTCGAGGACGCGGAAGGTGAACGACTCGGTGAGGTAGAGCTCGACCTCGTCCTTCGTGTGGTACGCGTAGCCGATGGACAGGTCCTGACCGACGTAGAGCTCGTAGTCCCCGCCGCGCAGCGAGAGGACCGCCGCGCCGTTCACCGCCTCGGCGCGGACGATCGGCCGATCGACGAGCTGCTGCTCGATGCGCTTGGCGAGCGGGTGCCCCTCGTCGGTCGCGGAGAAGACCTGATCGTGCAGGGCCGCGCCGAGGACGAGGACGTACGGGCCGGCGACGCCCGCCCGGCGCAGCGTCTCCTTGGCGTCGACGATCGACTTCGGCAGGTCGAGCACGTTCGGCGAGAGCGCGAGCGGAGCGTGCGGGCTCGACTCGAGGATGCCCTTGATGCCCGCGCTGGCGAACCCGTTGAAGACGGCGTTGTCCTCGACGAGGGCGATCTTCTCGGCGGCCTGAACGACGGGCTCGAGATCGGGGTCCTCGGCGCCGCGCGCGACGGTGTCGAGGTCCATGATCGACAGCTTGATCGGGACGCGCACCTCGACGAGCGGCTGCACCTCACGCATGCCGATCCCGACGTCGGGCAGGGGCGCGTGCTCGAGGAGCTTCAGCTTGCCGGTGTTGACCGCGGCGTACCTCCAGCCGAAGGGGCCTTCGAAGTCGACGATCTTGCGACCGGCGAGGAGGAGCCTGAGGACCCGCGCGGCCTCCTCGTCGACGAGCTTCCAGGCTTCGGGGAGGATGGGAGCGAGGTTTCGTTTGAGGAGATCCACGTGTCGTGCCTTGTCCGGTTCCAGTCGTTCTTCTTGTTTCCGCGATCAGTTCTTCTTGTTTCCGCGATCAGGTGAGCTTGAGGCTTCCGATGCCGAGCGAGCCGTCGGCGGCGCGCGCGGAGGAGCCTCCGTCGCCGCGGCCCGCCCCCTCGCCGCCTGCGTCGCCCTGCGCCGCCTTCATCTTCTCCTCGACCTCGGTGATCGGCCCCTCGGTGAAGAGGAACGTGCGCGCCGCCGCGTCGACGGTGGGGTTGTTCCGCCGGATCCACTCGAGGTTCATCATCGCGTGCTCGATCTCCTCGTCACGGTTGTGCGCGAGCACCGCCTTGAGGTCCTCGTCGTCGGTGGCGTCGACCCGCTGCTGGTACCAGTCGACCGCCTCGAGCTCTTCCATGAGAGACACGATGGCGCGGTGCATCTCGCGCGTGTACGGCGTCAGATCCTCGAACCGCTCGTGAAAGTTCTCGCTTCCCACGAGCTCAACGTAGGCGCACCGACGCCGGGATCCAAGAGGGCACAGCGTCGCGCCGACCCTGCGACCGCCGTCGCGAGCCCCCTTGTCGCGACCGGCCCCCCTTGCGATGCTGGACGCCCATGAAGACACGCGCCGCCGTCGCCCACGAAGCCCGCTCCCCGCTCACCATCGAAGAGGTCGACCTCGAAGGCCCCAAGGCCGGCGAGGTGCTCGTCGAGATCAAGGCGTCCGGGATCTGCCACACCGACGAGTTCACGCTCTCGGGCGCCGATCCCGAGGGGCTCTTCCCCGTGATCTTCGGCCACGAGGGGGCCGGCGTCGTGGTCGACGTCGGACCGGGCGTGACCTCCCTCGAGAAGGGCGACCACGTCATCCCGCTCTACACGCCGGAGTGCCGCGGCTGCAAGTCGTGCCTCAGCCGCAAGACGAACCTCTGCACCGCGATCCGCGCGACGCAGGGCAAGGGCGTGATGCCCGACGGCACGAGCCGCTTCTCGCTCGGCGGCAAGAAGCTCCATCACTACATGGGCTGCTCGACGTTCTCGAACCACACGGTGCTCCCGGAGATCGCGCTCGCGAAGATCCGCAAGGACGCGCCGTTCGAGAAGGTCTGTTACATCGGCTGTGGCGTCACGACCGGCATCGGCGCCGTCATCAACACCGCGAAGGTCGAAGCGGGCGCGAACGTCGTCGTCTTCGGCCTCGGCGGCATCGGCCTCAACGTCATCCAGGGCGCGCGGATGGTCGGCGCGGACATGATCGTCGGCGTCGACATCAACCCCGCGCGCGAGGCGCTCGGCCGGAAGTTCGGCATGACGCATTTCGTGAACCCGAAGGAGGTCTCCGGCGACCTCGTCGCCCACCTCGTCGAGCTCACCAAGGGCGGCGCCGACTACAGCTTCGAGTGCGTCGGCAACACGCAGCTCATGCGGCAGGCGCTCGAGTGCTGCCATCGCGGCTGGGGCGTCAGCGTCGTCATCGGCGTGGCCGGCGCGGGCCAGGAGATCTCGACGCGTCCGTTCCAGCTCGTCACCGGCCGCGAGTGGAAGGGCAGCGCGTTCGGCGGCGCGCGCGGGCGCACCGACGTCCCGAAGATCGTCGACTGGTACATGGACAAGAAGATCGACATCGACTCGCTCGTGACGCACGTCATGCCGATCGATCGCATCAACGAGGGGTTCGAGTTGATGCGCAAGGGCGAGTCGATCCGCGGCGTCGTCACGTTCTGACGCCGGGCGCGAGCGGCGGGCCCGGGACGAGGGGGCCCGCCGGCCCGTCGCGCGGAGGCGCATCTGTCGTCGCAGCCGCGCGCCCGCGCGCGCCCCGAACGAGGCATCTCGCGACCGCACGTGTCGAAAGGCCGCGCATGCGTCGCGAAGCGCGCGCGCGAACGGACGTGCGCCCGAGGGCGCGTCCGACGGCGGAAACCGCGCTCCGCGCGCGCGGGCGGCGGGGGTGGCCACGTCCTTGCTTCGGCCGCGCGACGAAGGAGACCATTCATATGCCTGAGAAGAAGACGATCGCGCGGGCTCGCAAGGCGAAGCGCGAGGGCAAGGCACCGACGACGCAGGCCGGCGAGTTCGTGCGCGAGGAGATCGAGCACATCCGTGAGGGGAAGCACGGGGCGAAGAACACGAAGCAGGCGATCGCGATCGGGCTGTCGAAGGCCCGCCGCGCGGGCGTGAAGCTCCCGGCCCCCAAGAAGGGGACGACGTCGGAGCGCACGCGCAAGCAGGCGAAGCGCGAGACGGCCAAGGCCGCCAAGGCCAAGAGCTCCCCGTCCGCGCGCCGCAAGTCCCCGAAGCGATCGCAGGCGGCGAAGAAGGCGCTGAAGCGCGCCCCCCGCGCCGCGGCCTCGTCCCGGGCGCTCTCGCGTCAGGCCCGCCAGGCCGCGCCGCGGCGGCGCAAGCGTACGGCGGGGACGCGCTCGCGGACGAAGCGCGCGGCCGCCTCGGACTGAGCCGCCGGGCCGAAAACTATCCACACCCGGACGCGGCAGAGGGCCCGGCCCCGAAACTCCCGAATTTATCGATTCAAGGTCGCCCGGCCGAGGACGGGCGCGCCGTTTCTCGATGGATCGCGTGGAGCTGCGCGTTCGCCCGGGGATGGGGCCCCGGGGGACGAGAGGACGCGAGCTCGGATCGCGCCGGCGCCCTCCTCAGGTTATCCACAGCCCCGTCCGGGGCACGTCACGCTCGACGGCTCACTTCACGCTCGAGGGCGGGAGCGTCTTGCAGGCCGCGTCGAACGTGTCGAGCGCCTTCTCGAGCGCGTCGCTGAGGTCGCCGTCGCAGATCGAGCTGAACGTCCCGTTCTTGCCCGCCATCGCGACGAAGTCCTGGAGCCGCGCCGCCTCGCTCGCCTTCCCGAAGGACGACTCGCACGCGGTCGGCCCGGCGATGACCGCGGTCGCCCACCGACCTGCGCCCTTCGCGACGGCGTCGAGGATCGTCTTGTACTCGGCGATCGGCTTCAAGCCCTGCATCGTCTTGCAGACGTCGTTCTGGATCGTGAAGTTGTTGTCGTCGCGCGAGCAGTCGTCCTCGTCCGTGAGGATGACGATCGCGAGCAGCGCGTCGTCGCGGAGGAAGCCGGCGTTCGTGCCGTCGGCCACGCGGTCGGTCAGCGCGAGCTTCGTCGCCTCGAGCGGCATCTCGATGCTCGGCCCGCCCGTGCCCACCTTCGCGAGGCACTGGAAGTCCTTCGCGGCCGTGGCGTCGGCCTTCTCGACCCAGCGCTTCGTCGTCCCGCACTTCGGGGTCATGCGGAACGCGCCGTTGTCGCCCTTCTCGCTCTGGGGCAACGTCCCGCCGCCGATCGGCAGCTGGATCTGGTAGGCGATGTCCCGCCCCGTGGTCGTCACGGCGATGCGCCAGTCGAGCTTCGAGCCGCTCTTCGTCTTGAAGGAGTCGATCTTCGACACGAACTTCGGGAAGTTCGCGGCGAGGTTCGTCTGCTCCTCCTGCATCGAGCCCGAGTCGTCGACGACGAAGAGGATGTCCATCTTCTGGCACTCCTCGGGCGGGGCCGGCTGCTCGGGCGTCGGCTCGGTCCCGAGCGAGTCGGTCGCGTTGTCGCCTCCGCCGCCGCTCCCGCCCGCTCCGTCGTCCGCGCCTGGGCTGTCGCCGAAGCCGTCCCTCGTCGAAGAGCTCCCGCACGCAAACACGAGCGCCGACGCGACCACGAACGTCCCGAGACCAAGCGACCTACGAATCACGGCAACCTCCATCGACCGAGCCCCGACGAGCCGGCGACGGGAGTACACACCCGAGGTCGCGTGAAAGCTCCTTACGTATCGCGATGTCATTCAGTTGAGACACCGTGTAAGTCGCCGGAAAGATCCGGATATCCCACACGCAAAAAGGGCGTGATCCCTCGGGGATCACGCCCTTTTCAGCGGCGAACGCGGCGGAGCGTCACGCCTCGGCGAAGCGGGCGCCGCCCTTCTTGCCCTTCTTCTTCGTCTTCTTGCCGGCCTTCTTCGTGACGCCGTGCCCGTTGAGCGCGCCGTTCACGCCGTTCGAGCCGTTGCCGTTCACGTGCGCCGCGTGCTTCGGCTCCGCCTTCTTCGTCTCCACCTTCTTGCCGCTCGCCTTGCCGCCGAGCAGGTCCGCGGCGAGCTGCGCCGCGCGGTGGGTCTTCTCCCAGGAGAACTCGCTCCGGCCGAAGTGGCCGTAGCCCGCGGTCGCGAGGTACTGCGGCGCGAGGAGGCCGAGCTCGTCGATGAGCGCCTTCGGGCGCATGTCGAACTTGGCGAGGATGTACGACTCGAGCTTCTCGTCCGAGATCTTGCCGGTGCCGAACGTGTTGACGTGAACGCCGACCGGCTTGGCGACGCCGATGGCGTACGCGATCTGCACCTCGCAGCGCTTGGCGAGGCCGGCCGCGACGACGTTCTTCGCGATGAAGCGCGCGTAGTAGCAGGCCGAGCGGTCGACCTTCGACGGGTCCTTGCCGCTGAAGGCGCCGCCGCCGTGACGGCCCATGCCGCCGTAGGTGTCGACGATGATCTTGCGGCCGGTGAGCCCGCAGTCGCCCTGCGGACCGCCGACGACGAAGCGCCCCGTCGGGTTGACGTGGATCTTGGTCGCCTTGTCGACGAGCTTCTTCGGGATGACCTTGTCGATCACGAGATCGACGACGGCCTCACGGAGCGCCTTGTACTTCACGTCCTCGTCGTGCTGCGTCGAGACGACGATCGCGTCGACGCGGACGGGGATGTCGTTCTCGTACTCGAGCGTGACCTGCGTCTTGCCGTCGGGGCGGAGGAAGCCCACCTTCTTCGACTTGCGGACCGCCGCGAGCTGGCGCGCGAGCTGGTGCGCGTAGTCGATCGGCGCGGGCATGAGGTTCGGGGTCTCGTCGCACGCGTAGCCGAACATCAGGCCCTGATCGCCGGCGCCCTGCTCCTTGTGCATGCCCTGGCCCTCGGTCACGCCCTGGGCGATGTCCGGGCTCTGCTGCTCGACCGCCGTGAGCACCGCGCACGTCTCGGCGTCGAAGCCCATCTCGGAGCTCGTGTACCCGATGTCGCGCACCGTCTTGCGGATGATCTTCGGGTAGTCGATCGACGCGGTCGTCGTGATCTCGCCGGCGACGACCACCATGCCGGTCTTCGCGAGGGTCTCGCAGGCGACGCGCGCGTATTTGTCCTGCGCGAGGATCGCGTCCAGAATCGCGTCGGAGACGTGATCGCAAAGCTTGTCCGGATGCCCCTCGGTGACCGACTCCGACGTGAACTGATAGCGTGCCATTCGAGCTCCCTGAGGTGGTGACGAGCGCCTTGACATAGCGCGGCAGAGCCGGGACGGAAAGCCCTATCGGTCCTCCCACACCGAGCCGGCGCCCGCGTCCAGGGGCGGCGCGCGGCGCGCCTCGCGGTCGTCGCGGGTCAGTCCTTGTAGGGGTCGGGCGGCGGCCGTGACGGGCGCTGGGGAGGCGGCGCGCTCGCGAGCGGCGGGGCCTTCGCGCTCGGGCGCGACATCAGCTCGACCTCCGATCCGGGGAGCGCGGCGATCGCGAGGGTGACGGCGGGCTCGAAGCTCAGCGGCGCGGTCGGCCCGCCGACGCGATCGTAGAAGCGCGCCGTCACGAGGCCCATCCGCTCCGGGCCGAGCTCCTCCCAGACGCGGCGCCAGGTGCGCCCCTCGCGGATCGCGGCCGCGAACGCCTCGGCGCTCGGGAACGTCACCGTGTGGCGGAGCACCGTGTGGCGAACGAGCGACAGGCCCGCGCCCTCGAACATCTTCGTCATCGACTCGCGGTCGGCGGCGATGCTCGGCGGCGTCGCCTCGGCGTCCGGCTCGAGCTCGCGGAGCGCCTGCGCGAGCATCTCGAACGGATCGCTCTCGTCGGACGGACCGAACGTGAGCAGGCCGACCTTGCCGTGCGCGGCGAGCGCCCGCGCCCAGCTCTTGAGCACCGCGCTGTGATCGGCGGCCCTCCACAGGCCGAAGCAGCAGACGATCGCGTTCCAGCTGCCGGAGCCGACGTCCGCGAGCTCGGCGCGCTCCACCTGCACGGCCGGGAAGCCGGCCTTCGCGACCTGCCCCGCGCAGATGCCGACGAGCTCGTCGCTCGCGTCCGTCGCGCGCACCAGGCCGCGGTCGCCGACGGCGCGTGCGACCGCGAGGACCTCGGCGCCCGGCCCCGCGCTCGCCACGAGGACGCGCTGCCCTCGCGCGAGGGCCAGCTCCTGAACGAGGTCGAGGTGGTAGGGAACGAAGCGCGGAACCCATTCCTCGAGGTAACGAGCTGCGGGGCGATCCCAGGGCGTTCCCATGACCCGATCGAGCATACCTCGGAACGACGCGCGGCGGCACTCGCGAGGGCGAGCGGACGCACCGCGCGTGCGGCGAGGTGGCGAGCGACTGCGGCCGCCCGCGTCGTGGGGAGCCGCGCGAGGGAACGCTCCCGAGCCGGGGCCGCGACGCTGACGGACCTCGTCCGACACCTGCACCCGACCAACGGCCGGTACGGCTCCCCGAGCGATCGGAGCACGTACCGGAGCACGTACGGGGGCGGGCTCACGTGCCCTGCCGGGTCGCGCCGATCGAGGATGGGAACGACGCGCCCACCTTCGTGCTCGAGGAGGGGTCGGCTTCACGAACGGCAGCGAGGTCGGCGTCGACCTCGTCGCGAGCGGGCACCGCGGCGCGCGACGCGGTCGGCGGTACGCTCGAGCTCATCGTCCGCACGCTCGCGTTCGGGCGCGCGGCGAAGAGCTCGACGCCGGCCGCTTCGCCGCGGACCCGCGGGCGCGCGAGCTTCTCGCCTGGAACGCCGGGCGCGCCCTGCGCCTCTACGCGCCGGGCTCGAAGCGCGTCCTTCGACGACCGCGCGCGCGAGGCGTACCGCGCCGCGCGGGTCGGGGCGCCCGACGCCGCCCGCTTCGCAACGTCGCGCGCCGCCTCTTCGGCGCGACCTACTGCGTCAAGGCGCTCGGCGTCGCCGGCGCGGAGGAGTGAGCCGGCCGCGCCTCGCCGCCCTTTCGAACGCGCGCGGCCTCGTCTAGTGTGCCCCGGACATGACCGAGGCACGAGCCCCCCGCAGAACCTCTCTCTACGATCGTCACGTCGCCGCCAAGGGGCGGATGGTCCCGTTCGCCGGCTGGGAGATGCCCATCCAGTACACGGGCATCGTCGACGAGCATCAGGCCGTGCGCACCGCCGCCGGCCTCTTCGACGTCTCCCACATGGGCGAGCTCGAGATGAAGGGCGAGCACGCGGCGGCGGTCGTCGACTACCTCGTGACGAACGACGCCTCGAAGCTCGTCGACGGTCAGGCGATGTACACGGCCTGCTGCAACGAGCGGGGCACCATCCTCGACGACCTCATCGTCTACCGCGCCGCCCGCGACCGCTGGCTCGTCGTCTGCAACGCCTCGAACCACGCGAAGATCGCCGCCCACTTCGAGAAGGCCGCGAAGGACCACTGCGAGTTCGCCGACCGGAGCGACGAGACCGCGCTCATCGCGCTCCAGGGCCCCTCGGCGTTCGACGTCCTCGACAAGGCCGGTGCCGACGCCGCGAAGCTCCGCGAGCTGAAGAGCTTCCACTTCCGGGACGCCGTCATCGGCAACGTCCGCTGCACCGCGGCGCGCACCGGCTACACGGGCGAGGACGGCGTCGAGATCTTCTGCGCCTGGGGCGACGCGCCCGCGCTGTGGGACCAGCTCCTCGAGCTCGGGGCGCCGCTCGGCGTCAAGCCGGCCGGGCTCGGCGCGCGCGACACGCTCCGCCTCGAGGCGCGCCTCTCGCTGTACGGCAACGACATCGACGAGACCACGAACCCGATCGAGGCGGGGCTCGGCTGGGTCGTGAAGCTCGACAAGGCCATGTTCGTCGGCAAGGAGGCGCTCGCCGCGATCAAGGCCGCGCCGCTCCCCCGCAAGCTCGTGGGCTTCGAGGTCGAGGGGCGCGGCATCGCGCGCCACGGCTACCCGCTCCGCGACGTCGACGGCAAAGAGGTCGGCGTCTGCACGAGCGGCAGCCCCGGGCCGACGGTCGGCAAGAACATCGGCCTCGGGTACGTCCCCACGGAGCTGGCCGCGATCGGGACGAAGCTCCTCGTCGACTGCCGCGGCAAGAACGTCGAGGCCGTCGTCGTGAAGACGCCGTTCTACAAGCGATCCTGACACCGGACGATCGAGACCGAACAGCGAGCGCCGCTCGCGCGTGAAGGAAGAAGGAAGAGACGAGATGGAATTCCCCGCTGCGCTCAAGTACACGAAGGACCACGAGTGGGCGAAGGTCGACGGCAACCGCGTCACCGTCGGCATCACCGCGTTCGCGGTCGAGCAGCTCGGCGACATCACGCTCGTGAGCCTCGACGTGAAGGTCGGCGACGAGCTCTCGGTCGGCAAGACGTTCGGGACGATCGAGAGCGTCAAGACGCTGAGCGATCTCTACGCCCCGATCAGCGGCAAGGTCGTCGAGGTGAACAAGGACCTCGACGCGTCGCCCGAGCTCGTCAACGAGGATCCGTACGGCAAGGCGTGGATGGTCGTCATCGAGGCGGCCGACGCCGGCGCGCTCGCAGCGCTCATGGACGACAAGAGCTACGGCGAGCACGTCAAGGCGTCGGGCTGATCGGCGCACGCGCGGCCCGAGCGCGCTCGAGGAGGCGGCCGCGCGCGGAGCCGGAGCGCCCTCGAGGAGGCGGCGGCGGAACGCGCGGGCTCCCCGGCCCGCGTCACTCCATCTCGACGCGGTTCCGGCCGCCGCGCTTCGCGCGGTAGAGCGCCTTGTCGGCCCGGTCGACGATGTTGTCGACGTCGTAGTTGTTCCGCTCGTCCGCCGCCGCGACCCCGCCGCTCAGCGTGACGTGACGGAGCTCGTCCTTCGCGCCGAGCGCGATCCCCTGGGACGCGACCGAGGCGCGGAGGCGGTTGGCGACGACGCGCGCCGCCGGCCCGGGCGTGGCGCGCAGCAGGATGACGAACTCCTCACCGCCGAACCGGCAGGCGATGTCGTCCTCGCGGAGCGATCCGCCGAGGAGCTCCGCGACGTGGCAGAGCACGCGGTCGCCGTCTTCGTGGCCGTAGGTGTCGTTGACAAGCTTGAAGTGATCGAGGTCGGCGAGGATGAGCGAAAAAGGCCGCTTGTGCCGCTTCGCGTGCGCCGACTCTTCCCGGAGGCGGCGCTCGAAGTAGCGACGGTTGTAGAGGCCGGTCAGCGCGTCGTGCGCGGAGTACTCCAGCGCGAAGCGCAGCTTGTTCTTGAGCTCGCGCTGCATCCGCGAGCGCTCCGAGACCGCCTTGATCTTCGCGCAGAGGAGCGTGGTGCTGAGCGGCTTGACGAGGTGGTCCATGACGCCCGCGTCGATCAGCTTCAGCATGTCGGACTCGTTCGGCGGCCGGCCGAGGATGACCATCACCGGGATCATCGCCGTCTCGGGGTCCTGCCGGAGGTGCTTGAGGAGCGCCCACGGGTCGAGCCCGGCGAGACCGACGTCGACGACGACGCAGTCGAGCGCGCTCGACTTCTCGTTGACGATCGCGACGGCGCGCGCCTCGCTCTCGGCGTGCGACGCCTGCATCGCGAGCATGCTGATCTGGAGCGTCACGAGCTTCCGCGTCGCCTCGTCGGCCACGACGAGGAGCTCGCCGGCGGCGATCGGCGCCACCGAGGACAGGAGCGAGTCACGGACACCCAAGGTCCGGGATTCTACTCTATCTCCGCGCGTTGCAACGGACGCGCGGTGATGACCAGGACTGCACCGGTGAGGATAAGTGCGCCGCCGAGGAGCTGCCCGTAGGTGAGCCGCTGGCCGAGGAACAGCGCGGCGAGCACCACGGCCACGAAGGGCTCGAGGAGGGTCAGGATCGAGGCGTGGCTCGCGGCGATCCGTCGCAAGCCCCAGACGAACGTGAGCCCGCCGAGGGCGCCCGGCCCGAGCGAGCCCGCGACCACGATCGCGATCGACGCCGCCGAGGCCTCCGCGACGGCCCCGGACGGGACGAGCGACCAGAGGAGCGGGACCGCGACGAGGCCGTGGAAGAACATCAGCTCGCTCGCGGAGAAGACGTGGGCGAGCCGCTTGTTCACGAGCACGTTCGACGCGTAGAACACCGCGCTACCCGCGCCGAGCGCGGCGCCGACGAGATCGCTCGGCGCCAGGCCCTCGCCCCACGGCCGGAGGAGGAGCGCGAGGCCGGCGAAGGCGACGAAGGTCGCGCCGAAGGTCCGCGCGCTCGGGCGCTCTTCGAGCACGGCCGGCGCCGCGAGCGCGACGAAGATCGGCGTGAGGTAGTGCGTGAGGACCGCGACCGCGACCGAGGTGCGCTGGTAAGCGGCGAAGAAGAGGACCACGTTGAGGGCGTCCGCCGCCCCGAGCCACGCCACCCCGAGCCAGTGCGCGGGACGCGCGCGCGCGCGCACGCGATCCTTCAGCATGACGGGGAGGCTCACGGCGGTCCCGACGACCATCATCAGCGCCGCCTGGAGCGTGGCGGGCATCACCGCGTGCTTCAAGATGAGCGGCCACGTCCCCCACCCGGTCGCGGCGGCGGCGACGAGCACGTAGCCGACGTTCCGTCCCTCGCGCGGGGCGACCTCGGGCGCGGGGCCCGCGGCCGTCACGACCCGTCGCCCGCGAGCCCCTTCAGCTTCGCCAGCGTCGTCAGCGCCTCGATCGGCGTGATCCGCTCGACGTCGAGGGCGCGGAGCATGTCGAGCGCGGGGCTGGTCTCCCGGGCGGGCGGCGATCCGGCTTCGCCCGCGCCCGCGCGCCCGCCCGCCGCGAACAGGCCGAGCTGCCCGTCGTTCTTGCGCGAGCGCGGCGCCCGCGAGGCGTTCCCCGTGGGCAGCGACGCGCTCCGCTCGAGGTCGTCGAGGATGGCCTTCGCCCGCGCGAGGACGGGCTCCGGCAGCCCGGCCAGGCGCGCGCACGCGACGCCGTAGCTCCGCGACGCCGCGCCGCGCTGCACCTTGTGGAAGAAGACGATGCTGCCGGCGTGCTCGCGCGCGCTGACGCTGTAGTTGTCGGCGCGGGCCGCGCTCGCGGCGAGCTCGGTGAGCTCGTGGTAGTGCGTCGCGAAGAGCGCGCGGCAGCCCGAGACGTCGTGCAGGTGCTCGGCGACCGCCCACGCGATCGAGAGGCCGTCGTACGTGCTCGTGCCGCGCCCGATCTCGTCGAGCACGACGAGCGAGCGCCGCGTCGCGCGGCGGACGATGTTCGCCGTCTCCTTCATCTCGACCATGAAGGTGCTCTCGCCGCGCGCGAGGTTGTCGCTCGCGCCGACGCGCGTGAGCACGCGGTCGACGACGCCGATGCGCGCGCGCTTGGCCGGGACGAACGAGCCTGCGTGCGCGAGGACGACCGCGAGCGCGACCTGGCGCATGAAGGTCGACTTGCCCGCCATGTTCGGGCCGGTCACGATCCACAGCCGCGAGCGATCGGGCGGGGCGTCCGGCGCCGCGTCGAGCTGGACGTCGTTCGGGACGAAGCGCCCGGCGGCGGCGAGGCGCTCGACCACGGGGTGCCGCGCGTCCTCGAGGTACAGCTCGAGCGACTCGTCGACCTCGGGCCTCACGTAGTCGTCGCGGTGCGCGACCTCCGCCAGCGCGCTCGCGACGTCGAGCGCCGCGACGCGGCCGCTCACGGCCCGGAGGCGCTCGACGTGGGCGCCGAGGTCCCGCACGAGCGAGGTCCAGAGCTCGGCCTCGCGCGAGGAGAGGCGCTCCTCGGCGTGCGCGAGCTTGTCCGCGAGCGCGTCGAGGTCGTCGCACGTGAACCGCTCGCCGGTCGCGATGGTCTGCTTTCGACGCCACGTCTTCGGGGCCTTGCCGAGGTGGCTCTTCGTGACCTCGACGTACCAGCCGAAGACGCGCGTGTAGCGGAGCTTCAGCGACGGGATCTGCGCCTGTTCGCGCAGGCGCGCCTCGAGCTCGACGATGAGCCGCTGGCCGTCCTTCGCCAGCGTGCGCGACTCGTCGAGCTCGGCGTCGAACCCGTCGCGGAAGACGCCGCCCTCGCTGGCGCGGACGGGCGGATCGTCGACGAGCGCGCGGGCGAGCACCGCGTGGAGATCCTCGCAGCGATCGATGAAGCTCGCCGCCG
>JAHBWF010000104.1 GCA_019637105.1 Labilithrix sp. | reverse complement strand
TCATCCGCGCGGGCCCGGCGGGCGTCTCGGCGCGGGCCGCCGCGGGTGGGCCGCGCGGTCACTCCCGGCGCGCCAACGCGCTCGCCCGCACCGCGAGGACGACCGACGTGCCGGGGACGGGCATGAGCTGGAAGTCCTCGCGCTCGCCCGTGCCGTCGGCGAAGGCGACGAACTCCGGGTCCGACCGGAAGCGCGGGTCTTCACGGAGGCGCCAGGTGATCGCGACGACCGCGACCTGACGCGCGTGGACGAAGTCCCAGAACGACGTCGCCTTCTCCCACTGCGCGACGCGCACGAAGTCGAGCTCGGCGTACACCCCGCGCGAGTGATCCGCCTCGAGGATCGGCACGCGACCGCGGAGGCGCAGCGATCGGAGCAGCTCGACCGTGCGCAGGTTGTCGTGGACCTCGGGCGGCGCCGGCTCGTTCGAGGCGAGGAGCGACGGGAGCGCGGCGCGACGCGTCGGCAGCGCCGCGCCGAGGAGCGCGAGGCCCGAGACGAGCAGCGCCGGGCCGAGCGCCGCTCCGCGGCGGGACGGCGCGAGCCGCGGGACGCGCGGGAGGCCGAGCCAGAAGCGCGGACGAAGCGCGCTCGGCCACCGGAGCCGCGCGCACGCGGCGGCGAGCGCCGACAGCGAGAGGCAGGCGAGCGGCAAGAGGTAGTGCTCGCGCGGGTAGACGAGCAGGGTCGAGCCGACCGTCGTGAGCGCGACCACCGCGAGGAGCGGCAGCCACGCCGTCAAGCGCCGATCGAGCCGCGACGGCCGGATCACGAGGGCGCACGCTCCCGCGACGACGACGACCGCGACGGCCAGAACGACGATCGCGGCCAGCGAGCGCGGGACGAAGCGCAGGGGCGCGACGAGCTCCGCGGCGGCCACCGGCAGGGTCGTGAGGTTTCGCCGTACGTGCCAGAAGAACGCCGCCGGGTTCTCGCGCAGCGCCTCGCCGATCGTGGTCGCGCGCGGGAACGCCTCGCGCGCGAAGCGGTCCCAGAGCGTCCACGGATCGACGCCGAGCCGGCGGTCCTCGACGACGTTGAGCGCGTAGTGCTGGCCGAAGGCGAAGAACGCGCGCCCGCCCTGGTGCGGGTCGCCGAAGAGCCGCCGCAGGCCGAGCGGCACGAGGACGGAGATCGCCAGCGCGAGGAGCGAGCGCGCGCGCTCCCCCCGGCGCGCGCTCGTCGGAGGTCCGCGCAGCGTCCCGACGGCGACGCCCAGACAATGGAGGGCGACCGCGCCCGCGAAGACGAACGACGGCACGGTGAGCTCGGCCCGCGCGTACGCGGTGAGCGCGAGCGCCGCGACGGTGACCGAGGCCGCCAACCGTCGATCGCGGATGGCCGTCGACGCGAGCGCCCCGAGGCAGAGGACCACGGCGGCGAACTTCGAGACGAACGGCCACGTCGTCACGGCCGTCGACGTCGACCACGCGACCGCGACCGCCGCCGCCGCCGCGAGCGGCGCCCCGGACCGCCGCGCCAGCGCGTAGAGCAGCGCCGGCAGCGCCGCCGTGAGGACGAACCAGTTGAGGAAGTAGAGGCGGACCGGATCGGGCTCGACGTACGAGAGCGCCCGGTACCAGAGCGGGTAGAGCGGACTGCTGTCGGCGAGAGGGAGGAACCGCTTCCCCGCCCAGTGCGCGGCCTCGAGGTAGATCGTCTCGTCGTCGAAGCCGAGGTCGAACGTGCCGAGCACGCCCCACGTCGTCTTCCACGTCAGGAGGAGCACGAGGGCGGCGACCAGCCACCGAGCCCACGCGCCGCGGCTCCGTATCACGCGCTCCTGCTACCGCTCTGCGCCGGAGCGGTCAACTGGAGCCGCGCGCGCCGCCCCTCAGCGGTCGGCCTCGGCGGACTTCGCGCACGTCACCACGTCGGTCGCGCTCGCGTAGGCCGTCACGTGGGCCTCCTCCGCGAGGAGCTCGACGCACGGCGCGACGGGCAAGGGATCCGCGGGGATCTCGAAATAGAGGTGGACGACGCGCGGCGCGCCTTGGGCCGCCTTCGCGCCGGCGTAGCTCCACGTGTCGGCGTCGGCGACGCGGACGTCGACCCCGTCCTTCTCGAGCTCGAGCACCACCGCCGTCGCCCAGGTCCACGCCCCCATCATGTGGACCACGGGCACGGCGTCCTCCCGCGCGAGGCGCTGCTCGACGGCGCCGAGGAGCGCGCGGAGGCTCGGGGCCGCGTCGGGGAACGTCCCCGGCGCCTCGGGGTTCCGCGCGAGCCAGCTCCGGTTCAGCGCCGTCGGGATCGCCGCCGCGACGAGGCCGAGCGCGACCAGCGCCCGGGTGCGGCGCGCCGAGAGGCGCGGGAGCTTCGCCGCCAGCGCCGACGCCGCGGTCGTGGCGACGCCGATCCAGCCGACGTTGCTCGGCACCGTCGTCCAGACGACCAGCGAGTAGTGCTCCTCGCCGACGAGGGCGCGGAGCGCGCTGACCGCGAGCGCGCTGCCGAGCGCGCCGAGCGCGAGGAGCGCGAGGCTCGGGACGTCGCGCCGGCGGAGCGCCACGACGCTCGCTGCCGCGACCGCGACGACGTGGACGAAGGCGAGCACGCCGGCCGTCCGCGAGATCCCGACGGGCACCGGCTCCCAGCGCATCACCGCCGGGAGCGCTCCCTCGTGGAGGAGCGAGCGCTCCAGCAGGCGATCGGGGAGCCACGAGGTCGCCAGCACCCAGTTCTTGAACGCGACGGACCACGGCCGGAGCGGCTCCTGCCGCTCGCGCGCGAACGCGAGCAGCTTGGAGACGTTCCCCTCTCCCGGCGGCGCGCGGAGCTGCTCGATCACGAGCGGCGCGAAGACGACGAGCGCCCCGACGAGCATCGCGCCGAGCCAGGCGAGGTCCCTCCGGCGGAGCGATCGCCGCCGGTAGGCGCCGGCGAGGAAGGCGCCCGTGGCGAGCACGCCGACGACGCCGACGGTCGACGCCGACGCCACGTGAGTCTGCACGACCACCGCGCCGAACAGCACGCCGGGCAGCGCGCACGCGCTCGCGCCGCGGGCGAAGAGCGCCATCAGGACGAAGTAAGCCATGAACGGCAGCACGACGACCGTCCGGACCCACGGGTTCACCGCGAGGTTCCCGAAGGCCGCGAACCACGCGAGCGTCACCGCGAGGACGCCGATCGCGTGCGCGCGCCCGGCGACGAGCCGCGTCGCGACCACCGGCGCCGCCGCGGAGAGCGCGGCGATCGTCCAGGTGCCGACGTAGAACCCGGTGCTCGACGAGCCCCAGAGCTTCTGGAACGGCGCGCAGAAGTAGAAGAGCAGCGGGCCCGGGTGATGCCAGCGGAAGCGCGAGCCGAGGCCGAGGAGCGTCTCGCCGCGGAAGACGTGGAGCGTCTCGTGCTCCATGAGCGCGTGATCGGCGAAGATCGTGTAGCGCGGCGCGCCGACGTCGAGCAAAAAGACGAGGTACGGGACGAGCGGCAGGAGCGCGAGGAGCGCGAGGCCGGCGAGCTCGAGCGCCCGCGACGCGCGCGAGCCCGGCCCTCCCGGAGACGTCGCGCCCGCCCCCGCTCCGTCCGACGGCGCGAGGCTCGAGCCCGCGGACGGACGCGGCGCGCGAGCGGCGGCGCTCCCCTCGTCCTCCGCGCTCACGAGAAGCCCGTCACCGCGCGACGTTGAGCGCGATCGAGACCGCCGCGAGCACGCCCTGCTTCACCGGCGAGCGATGATGCGAGGCGTCGGTGCGCGAGAGCACCTCGTCGCGGTGGCGGAGGTACCAGTCGTACGAGTCCGCGAACATCTCCTCGTTCGAGAAGCGCGGCGCCCAGTCGAGCTCGCGCTTCGTCCGCGCGAGGTCGAAGTACATCGACTTGCCGTACATCAGCGCGTGGTACGCGCCGAGCGGCGAGAGGCCGAGGCGGCTCGTCAGCTTCATCAGCGTCGTCGCGGGCTCCGTCGGCACGGAGACGACGCGGCTGCCGGTGCCCGCGTGCCGGCACAGCGCCTCGAGCGTCTCGCGCATCGTGCCGAACTTCTCGGCGCCGACGTTGTACGTCGACGGCCCCTCGCGCTCGGCCGCCTTCAGGCACGCCGAGGCGAGATCGTCGGCGTGGACGAACTGATACACGTTGCTCCCGTCCCCGAAGACCGGGATGTTGCGGCCCCGCCGGACCCACTCGAAGAGGATCTGCATGATCCCGAGGCGCCCGTGGCCCATGATCGTGCGCGGACGGACGATCGTGACGTCGACGCCGTCACGGACCGCGCGGCGGCAGAGGTCCTCGGCGGCGAGCTTCGCGCGGCCGTAGTCCTCGCCGGGCCGGAGCGGCGTGTCGTCGTCGACGGGGTTCTTGTCCGGCGCGCCGTAGACGGCGCTCGTCGAGACGCTGACGACCTTCCGGACCTTCTTCTTCTTCGCGGCGTCGAGGACGTTCTGCATCCCGCCCTCGTTGACGGCGAAGAACGCCTCCTTGTCCTTCGCCAGCGGGACGAGCGCGACGTTGTGGTGGATGACCTCGACGTCCTCGCAGGCGCGCTCGACGGCGGCGGCGTCGCGGATGTCGGCGCGCACCTTCTCGACGCCGGGCGGGAGATCGGCGTCGTGGACGTCGTAGATGCGGACGCGCTTGCCCTCCTTGACGAGCGCGTCGACGAGCAGCGTCCCGAAGTAGCCGGCGCCGCCGGTGACGAGGTGGACCGGCGCCTTGCCGTTCGCGCCGCTCACAGCTTCTCTCCGCGATCGAGCATCCACTGGATCGACCGGCGCATGCCCTCGCCGAGGTCGACCTTGGGATCGTAGCCGAGCTCGCGCTCGGCCTTCGCGATCGAGCAGGCGATGGTCTTGTTCATCTCGCTGAGCACGTGGATCTTCTGGTGGTAGGCGCCGACCCCCTGGAGCGTCGCGTCGACGAGCCAGGCGACCTCGCTGGCGAAGCCGGGGAGCTTCATCCGCTTCTTCGCGCAGCTCACGGAGAAGTCCTCCTCGAGGACCTTCTCGATCGTGTCGATGATCTCGTTCATCGGGTAGGGCCGGCGATCGGCGATCCAGTAGGTCTGCCCCGCGGCCTCGTCGACCTTCTCGCAGAGCAGGAGGCCCTGGCAGATGTTCTCGACGTAGGCCATCGAGCGGCGGTTGTCGCCGGGGCCGACGATCGGCGCCTTGCCGTCGCGGATCATCTCGAAGAAGAGCGTCTGCCGCGGCGGCTGCCCCGGGCCGTAGAACCACGGGGGCCGGATGATGACCGTCTCGATCTCGCCGGTCGCGTGCGCGCGCGTGACGATCTCCTCGGCCATCATCTTCGTCTTGCCGTACTGCATGTACGGGTTGTACGGAGCCGCCTCGTCGAAGACGTGGTCCTTCGTCGGGTTGGTGCCGATCGGCGAGTTCGACGACGTGTGGATGAAGCGGCGGACCTTGGCCCGCTTCGCCGCCTCGACCATGTTGCGCGTCCCCTCGACGTTCACGTCGTAGAGCTGCGCGACGCCCTTGGTCGGGTGGATCACGCCGGCGCAGTGGAAGACCGTCGCGCCCTCGGCGCCCGCGAAGAGCGGCTCGAGCGACGCGGCGTCGGTGACGTCGCCGCGGACGATCGCGACGCCGAGCTCCTCGAGCTCCTTCGCGTCGGCGTCGGGCAGGACCAGGCAGCGCACCTCGCGGTCGCTCGCGGACAAAGAGGGGACGTCGGGGAGACCTTTGACGAGGGAGCGGACGAGCTGGGTCCCGAGCCAGCCCGGGGCTCCCGTAACGATCGCGAGAGTCATGTGACGAGTCAGCCTCGATCTGGTCGAACGGGCCGTTCGGCGCGTTCGGGTTCGGTCCGGCGGCGCGTCCGAGCCGCCGGCGCGGTCAAGATGGTCCGAGCCTCGAGAGGAAGTGGAGCGCGTTGCGGCGCGCGAAGGCCATCACGCTCCCCTGCGGGTTCACGCCCGGGGAGTCGGGCAGCATGCTGGCGTCGTTGACGTAGAGGTTGTCCCACCGCGGGACCTTGCCGTAGGAGTCGGCGGCGCAGCGGTCGGTCCGCTCGCCGATGGGGCACGCCGAGAACGCGTGGACGGTCGTGAGGCTGAGCGCGCTCCGCGGCAAGCGCTCGTCGAGCCAGCGGATCGCCTGCTTCTCCGAGGTGATGGGCGCCATGCCTTGGACCGTCGGGTAGACCTCCTCGGCGCCGGCGGCAAGCAGGAGCGTCGCGAGGCGGGCGAGGCCGTTCGACAGGTTGACGACGTCCTCCTCGGCGAGCTCGTAGCGGAGCATCGTCTCGCCGTCGCCGAGCTGCGAGGAGCGCACCTGGCCGCGGCCGCGGCCGCGGACGGCGACGTAGTACCCCGCCATGTTCTCGATCGCGTCGAGGCGCGCCGGATCCCAGTTGTCGCTCAGGCTGAGCGCGGCGTGGCCGGGCGTGAAGAACGCGCCGCCCATCGAGACCTCGGGCGAGAACTCGCGCACCTGGAGGACCGGCAGCACGCTGTCGTACGCGGCGATGCGCTCGCGGAAGCGCGCGACGACCTTGAGCATCGGGTGGATGCGGAGCGTGTCGCCGACGTGGAACTTGATCCCCGTGCGCCGGAGGAGCGCCGGCGTCTCGGTGGGCCCCGCGCAGACGAAGACGTGCTCGGCGTCGACGCGGACGAGCTTGCGCGCGCCGTCCTCGAGCTCGACCTCCGCGAGGACGCCGGTGATCCGCGACCCCTGCTTGATGAGCAGCCGGACGCGGGCGCTCGTCAGCACGCGCGCGCCCGCGGCCTCGGCGCGCGGGAGGATCGAGATGCTCATCCCTTGCTTCGCGCCCGTGGGACACCCGACCGCGCAGGAGTTCGTACTCTTGCAGCCCGTCGCCGCGCGGGGGACCTCGTGCGCGGCCCAGTCCATCGCGGCGGCGCCGCGCGCGAAGACCTCCGTGCTCTTCTCGAACGGCCTCCCCGAGAGCGAGACGGAGAGCGCCTCCTCGGCCCACGCGAAATGCGGCGCGAGCTCCTCGGGCGACGCGCCCTCGAGATCGAACTGCGCCTGCCAGCGGGCGAGGACCTCGCGCGGCGTGCGGTGCCAGAAGCCGCTGTTGATCTCGGTGCTGCCGCCGAAGCACGAGCCCTCGACGTAGCCGATCGGCACGCGGCCGAGGATCGGGGTCATCCCGCGGCGCCGGTAGAGGTGCTTCATGCCCTCGGTGGTGCCGAGGCCGTACGTCTTCGCGCGGTCGTGGCGCTTGCCCTCCTCGAGCACGGTGACGTCCACCCCGGCGCGCGCGAGCTCGTAGGCGGTGGTCGCGCCGCCGGCGCCCGAGCCGATGACGAGCACCTGCGTCTTCACTCGGCCTCCACGCCGGTCGCCGCGGAGCCGGACGGCGCCGCCGAGGACGCCGCGCCCTTCTTCCGCGCGAGCTGCTTCGCCGGCACGACGATCGAGGCGCGCATCGCCGGGTGGTCGAAATAGGCGAGGAGCGCCGTCGCCCTGACCGGCTTGAAGAGCTTGCGGAGGAGCCCGTAGCGGCTCTCGGCCCAGGACAGCGTCCAGGCGCGCCGCGTGTCGAGCGGCAGATCGCAGTAGCCGCGCAGGTGGCGGACGCGCGTGACCAAGCGGAAGAACGTCATCCCGCCCTCGAACAGCATCGCGAGCTGCGGCTGGAGCGACCCGAGCTGGCCGTGGACGAAGTCCGCCGCGTCGCGGAGCGCCGTAGGCTCGACGCGCTTGCCGCTCGGCACGACGATCGCCTCGACCAGCGCGGTCGTGAAGGCCGAGGCCGGTTCGTCGGCGGTCGCCGGCGAGAGCGTCGCCAGCTCGTGGAGGACGACCCCGCCGATCTCGAGCTCCTTCCCCGCCGCCCGCGCCTCGCGGGTCATCGCGGCGGTGGCGCCGACCTCGACGCCGTACCAGAGCATGCTCGCCGCGCCCCAGAGCGTCACCGGCACGTAGAACGCGAGGTGGACGACGGTCGCGTAAGCGAGCGCCGTCGCCTCGTCGACCCCGTGGGTCATGAGCGCCCGCGAGCAGAAGAAGTGGAACGGCCCGATGAAGCCCGGGCTCGACGGGACGAGGAGCCCGAGGTTCGTCACGCTCATCGCGACCGCGGCGGCCGTGAAGCTCGGCGCGAGCCCGAACACCGGGAGGATCGCGAGGAAGAGGCCCGTCTCGAGCACCCAGACGACCGCCGAGTAGAAGAGGATCCAGACGGCGTTCTTCGGATCCCGGAGGCAGGCGCCGCCGTTGGTGATGCTCGTCGCCAGCCCGACCAGGCGATCGTGCCACCTGGGACCGAGGCGGTTGCCGACGCGCGAGGCGCCGGCGACGACGAGCGCCGGCGAGTAGACGGCGAAGAGCATGACCGCGCAGGCGCCGCCGAAGACGAGCAGCGCGACGCGGACGAGATCGCCCGTCCACCCCGGCGCCCCGCCGTTCATCGTGCCGACGACCAAGAGGAGCAGGATGGCGAGGCCGTCGAGGACGCGCTCGATGAAGGTGACGACGAGCGACTGCGCGATCGGGATCCCGGTGCGCTCGGCGAGCATCCCGGCGCGGACGAGCTCGCCGAGCCGCGCGGGGAAGACGTTGTTCGCGGCGTAGCCGACGACGACGATGTTCGAGGCGGTCACGAGGCGCAGGTTCGCCTCGCGCCGGACGAGCAGGCGGCAGCGGAGACCACGGACCACGTGCCCCGCCACGTAGGACAGGACGCCGAGCGGCACCCACGGCAAGAGGTCCGCCCGCGCGAAGATCGCCCGCAGCGACGCGAAGTCGAGCCGCCGGACCGCGAGGAACAGGAAGACGGCGCTCGCGAGAAGGCCGAGCGCGATCATCGTCTTTCGATGGCGGCCCATCCCAGCGCGAACCCTAGCGTCCTGAGTCCATGGTTCGTCTGACTCGGGACACGTTCCTTTTTCTCATTTCCCGCGCCCGAGCCCTTATGGACTCGGGACACTAGCCCCGACGGCGCGGGCGACGCAAGGCGAGCGCCCGAGGAGACGGCCTCAGCGGCCGGCTTTCCGCTCGTAGATCCAGATCCGCCGCCCCGTCGTCCCGTGGATCTCCATGATCGGGAACACGGCCTCCGGCCCGTACGTCGACTCGTGGGCGATCGCGAAGGCGTCCGTGCTCAGCGTGAGGCGCTCGAACCACCCCGTCGCGGCCTCGTCGCTCGCGCTCCTCTTCTGCGTCGGCGGGAGCGCGCGGCCAGCGAGCATCGCCGGATCGGCGTCGATGAGGTAGCGCCACACCCAGCCCGTGCTCACGACGATCCAGCGCGCCTCGCGGGACGGCGCGTCCTCGAACGGGGCCTGCACCTCGCGGATCCCCGGGACGGGGTTGCGCGCGCCGACCGGCTCCGGACCGACGCGGATCACGCGGGCGTGCTCGGGGAAGCGCGGGAGGTAGACGTTCAGGCCGTAGGTCTCGATCGTCTCTCCGGGCCGGACGTGGCTCCGGAGCCACGCCTCGGCGTCGTAGCGCGGATCGAAGAGGAGGTTCACGTCGACCGCCACGCACGCGTAGAGCGCGACCGCGAGATCGACGACCGCCACGGCGCGGCCGACCGCCCGGAGGACGCCGCGCGTCTCGAAGGCGAGGACGTCGAGCGCGCGCCCGCCGTACACGGCGAGGACCAACGCCTGCGGCAGGAGGAAGCGCGCGTCGGTGCGGAGCGAGGACCAGTTGAACGTCACCGTGAACGAGGCGGCGACGAAGAGCGGCAGGAGCGCCAGGACGAGCGCCGCGCCGCGCCGCGCCGCGATCGTCCGGCGGGCCGTGACGAGCGCGTGCACGAGGCCGAGCGCGATGAGCGGCGCGAAGAGGCTCGGGTACTGCAGGTGGAAGAGGCGCGCGCCGTCGACGAGGATCCCGAGCCTCCCCGACCAGTCCCGCGTGTACTCGACGAAGTCCTGGCTGGCGCTGCCGGTGAGGAACCGCACCCGCGCCGCGAACCCGCTCGGGTTGACGACCACGGCGTCGACCAGCGCGAACAGCAGGACCGCGCCCCCGGCGGCGATCGCCGCCTGCCGCGCGACGAGCCCGCGGTGCTCCCTCGCCCACGCGTCGCGCGCGATCCAGATCGCGAACGCCGCCGGGAACGCGAGGAGGAACATCCCGTACGCCTGGTCCTTGGTGCCGACCGCGAGCACCGCGAGCACGAAGGCGCGGCGGAGGCGCCGCGGCTCCCGGCGCGCGATCGCGCGCGCGAAGTTCAACAGCGCCCACGTCCCCCAGAAGAGGTAGGGCACGTCGAGGTTCGACGTGTGGGCGTAGTACGTCAGCGACGCGTTGACCCCCGCGAAGGCCGCCGCGCACCACCCGGCGCGACGTACGCGCGCGTCGGTCCGGCGATCGCCGCTCCCGTCCTCTCCGCTCGGCGCGGCGAGCCCGAGCTCGTACGCGCGCAGCTCCTCGGCGATCCGCGCGAGGAAGAGGACGATGCCGAGCGACATCGCGAGCGACACCGATCGCGCGACGTACGCGATCGACGTCATGTACGGGACCTTCAGGAGCTCGGCGACGAGATCCTGAAGGGCGAGCGACGGCGCCGCGACGACCGCGACGAGGACGACCGGCAGCGTGAGCACCGCCAGGAGCGCGAGGTGCACCGGCGGATAGGTGTAGAAGCGCCCTGGCGTGAACGTCGCGGCGAGCCCGGGGAGGAAATCACGCGGCGCGACGCCGTCGTTGTCCCAGCCGTCCGACGCGGGCAGCCCCCAGCCGATGCCGGCGACGTGCAAAAGGCCCACGACGACGAGGATCCACGCCAGCGGCGATCGCGCGGCCGCGCGCGCGCGCTGCCGGGAGAAGAGCTCGAGGAGACGTCGCGCCTTCTTCTGCATCGGGAGCCGGCCGCGCCGCCGGCGCGCGGAGGAGCGCGCCGGCGCGGACGGTCAGAGCGAGAGCTCGTAGAGCTTCACCATGTCGTCGCGCGTGCAAGGCCGCGGGTTCGAGCGGTGGCACGCGTCCTCGAGCGCCTTGTCGGCGAGCTTCGGGACGTCGGCCTTGGTCACGCCCTCCGCGGCGAGCCCGCCCGGGAGCCCGATCCTCTCGCGGAGCGCGCGGAGCGCGTTCGAGAGGCTCGTCGCGGTGAGGTCGAGGACGCGCCGCACGCGCTCGACGCGGTCGGGGACCGCCGCGTTGTTGAAGTCGACGACCGCCGGCAGGCAGAGGGCGTTGGCGAGCCCGTGGTGCAAATTCTTCTCGCTCGACAGCGGGTGCGCGAGCGAGTGGCAGACGCCGAGCCCCTTCTGGAACGCGACCGCGCCCATCATCGCGGCCTTCATCATGGCGCCGCGCGCGGCGAGATCGGCGCCCGCCTCGACCGCGCGCGGGAGGTTCTTCGCGCAGAGCTCGATGCCCATGAGGGCGATCCCGTCGGCCATCGGGTGATCGCCGAGCGACAGGTACGCCTCGACGCAGTGGGTGAGCGCGTCGAAGCCGGTCGCCGCGGTCACGCGCGGGGGCATCGAGACGGTGAGCTCGGGATCGAGGATCGCCGCCTTCGCCATCAAATGCGGGCTGAAGATGACGGTCTTGCGACCGGTGGCCGCGAGCGTGACCACGCCGGAGCGGCCGACCTCGCTGCCGGTGCCCGCCGTCGTGGGCACGTTGATGATCGGCGGGACGTTCGACGTGATGTGCGCGTCGCCGCCGATCGCGTCGTCGTACTCCTCGAGCGGACGCTCGTGCGTCGTCTTGAGCGCGATGAGCTTGCCGACGTCGAGCGGGGAGCCGCCGCCGACCGAGACGACGACGTCGGCGCCGTGCGAGCGGAACGCCGCCACGCCGTCGGTCACGTTCTCGAGGACGGGGTTCGGGGCGACCCGGTCGAAGATCATCGCGGGGACGCCGGCCTCCTCAAGCACCTTGCGCACGCGCTCGGCGATCTGCGCCTTCACGACCCCGGGATCGCACACGACGAGCGCCCGCTTGCCGGACGCGCGGCGGACGTGATCGCCCAGCGTGGAGATGGCCCCGTTGCCGAAGACGACGGTGGTGGGAAAGCTCCAGGTGACGGTGGACATGAACGACTCCTGAGGACCGGCCCGCGCGGGGCCGAGACGACCAGTCGGGACAGCCTGCGTGTGCGCGAGGTTAGACCGCCGCGTCGGCGGTTGCCAGTCACGAGACGGGCGCGCGAGAGGCCGCGGCGCGACGCCGGGCTCGGCGAACCGCCGCGGCGAAGCGGCGACGCCGCTCGAGCTGATCCGGCCGACTCAGATCGACTCGAAGTACCGGCGGAGCTCCCAGTCGGTCACGGCGCGGTCGAACTGGCGGACCTCCCAGTCGCGCGTCCGCACGTAGTGATCGACGAACGCCTCGCCGAGGACCGATCGCGCGCGCGCGCTCGCGGCGAGCGCCGCGGTGGCGTCCCGGAGCGTGCGCGGGAGCGGCGGCAGGGCGTCTCCGAACGACGCGTCTCCCCTCGCCGCGGGGGGCGGCTCGACCTGGTTGTCGATCCCCCACAGCCCGGACGCGAGGCAGGCCGCCATCGCGACGTACGGGTTGATGTCCGCCGCGGTCTGCCGGTACTCGATCCGCGTCGAGCTCGGGCCCCCGGGGATCACGCGGATCGCGCAGGTGCGGTTCTCGACGCCCCACGACGCCGTCAGCGGCGCCCACACGCCGGGCACGTAGCGCTTGTACGCGTTGACGGTCGGCGAGTAGAGCGCGGTCAGCTCGGACATGAGCTCGAGCTGGCCGCCGACGAAGTGACGGCCCTTCGTCGAGAGCTTGCCCTCCGCGTGGGCGTCGAAGAACACGTTGCGCGGCGCCACGCCGGGCTGCGCCACGCTCCAGAGCGACTGATGCAGGTGGCCGCTCGAGCCCGGCATGTCGTGGCTCCACTTCGCCATGAAGGTCACCGCGAGCCCGTGCCGCGCGGCGAGGCTCTTCATCTGCGTCTTGAAGAGCGCCGCCTTGTCCGCCGCGCGGAGCGCCTCGTCGTAGCGGATCGCGACCTCGTAGACGCCCGGCCCGGTCTCGGTGTGGAGCGCCTCGAGGTCGATGTCGAACGCGGACATCTCGTCGAGGATCGCGTGGCAAAAGGCGCGGTTCTGCTCCTCGCGCAGCCACGAGTAGCCGAACATCCCCGGCGAGAGCGGGGTCAGGTCGCGGAAGTCCTTCTGGTGGAGCGACTCCACGCTCTCCTTGAAGACCCAGAACTCGAGCTCGGCGCCGAACGTCGCCTGGTAGCCCCTCTTGGCGGCGTCGGCGAGGACGCGCTTCAGCAGCGATCGGGGGCACGCCGGGTGCCCGCGGAGGCCGCCCTCGTCCTTCTCGACGAAGTCGACGAGGAACGCCGCCGTGTCCGGCTCGGCCGGCAGGACGCGGAACGTGTCGAGGTCGATGACCGCGTGAGCGTCGGGGTAGCCCGAGTGCCAGCCGGTGACCTTGGCGTTGTCGTAGAGGACGTCGGCGATGTCCCAGCCGAAGATGACGTCGCAGAAGCCGAAGCCGGGCTCGGCGACGCTCCAGAACTTCTCGAGCGAGACGTATTTACCGCGCAGGACGCCGTCGACGTCGAAGCCGCCGACCTTGACCTTCTTGATCTTCCGCTCGTCGAACTTCTGCTTGAGGGTCGCGAGATCCATGGCCAAACGCTACAGCGCCGGCCCCGACACGTCACCCGGACAGTCGCCCGGCGTCGCCCGAGCGCCCGCGCGGCGGCGGCCGGGCGAGCCGGCGCTCAGTGGCGCTGAATCGCGGCGACGAGCTCGGCGAGGATCAGGATCACGATGATGAGCTCGAGGGCCTGCGCGCGCGACACCTCGACCTCGCCCTTGAGCAGCTCGTACGCGCGGCCGACGAGCCCGAGCTTCGTCTCGACGCTCTCGCGCCAGTGCGGCACGCGGAAACGATTGATCGCCGCGAGGTAGACGCGCGCGAGGTAGACGTCGCCGACCGACTTGATCGCGTTGTCCACGCGCTCGGTGAACTCCGTCAGCTCCATGAAGCTGCGGAGGACGTGACGCGTGAGCGCCCCGAACGGGCTCCGCAAGATGCGCGGCGTGCGCCCGACGAGGTCGTAGACGCGCGCGAGCTCACGATCGAGGAGGCCGTCGTAGTAGCGGAACTCGAGGAGCTGGCAGGTCGCGAGCTCGAGGACGTGGGGGACGAGCCGCGAGCCGCTCGGCTCGACGACGAGGGCGCTGTTCCAGTCGATGACGACGAGATCGTCCGTGAGGTACGAGAACCCGTCGCGGAGCACTTCCTGGCGCGTCCCGGCGCCGAGCGGCCGGTCGCTCACCTCGCCCAGGAGGAGCTTCGCGACGGTCTCCGAGTCGACGAGCGACTCGACGCCGCCCGCGCCGGCGAGCTGCTCGACGAACACGATGGTGTAGCTCTCGTTCTCGTCCCACTCGTGGGGCTTCTCTACGCTGGTCGAGAGCGCCCCGACGATCTCCTCGAGGTGGCGGGCGCCGCGGGCGTCGAGCGCGGCCGACTCGTAGAGGGCCGCGCACACCGGCACGATCGATCCCAGCGACGTGCCCGACTCGAGCGGGATCTCGTAGAGGACCGAGATGACCCCGAAGTGGAAGATGCGCGCCGAGACGCGCGCGTGGAGCGGGCCGTCGATCCCCGGGATGACGAGCTCGCACGGCGCGAGCGCGATCTCCACCGCGGGGACGGCGATCACCAGGCCCTCGGCGAGCGGCCCGCCGAGCTCGACGCGCTTGGCCGACGGGACGATCCGCTCGGCGACGTCGAGCGCGATGGTGTCGCACGCGTCGAAGACGCGATAGGCGAGGAGCGAGCCTCGGGCGACTGCGGGGACGGCGACCACGGCGGACCGGGCGAGTATCCCGCGTTCGCGCCGGCGCGCGGAGAGGCCGCGCGACGCTGCGTCAGGGCGCCAGGTCGCGCACGTCGATGGGGCCCCGGGTCGTCACGATGCGGCGCACGAGCGCCGCACCGACGGCGTCGTCCGGCGCGAACGCGCGGAGATCGTCGAGCGCGCGGGAGAGGAGCTCGCGCTCGCCGGTCGCGGCCATGCCGATCGCACGCGCGCGGAGCAGCGTCGCGGTCGCCGCGGCGAGCTCGGCGTCCTTGCGCGCGACGGCGACGCGCACGAGGCGCTCCTTCGACGGGAGGAAGGCGTCGAGCGCCTTCTTGCGCTCGCTCGCGCCGCGCGGCTCCGGCTCGAACCGGGCGGTGAGCCCGAGCGGGACGAGGTGCCGCGAGAGCGCGCGGTCCCACCTCGGATCGAAGCTGGCGAGCACCGCGCGCTCGGCGCCGAGCTGCGCGAGCGAGAGCTCCTCGGGCCGGATCCCCAGGGCCATGTCGCGATAGAGCGGCGCGAGCTTCGGCTCGGCGAGCAGCGCGCGCCGGCCTTCGCGGCCCTGGACGTCGTACGCCGGCACGATCAGCAGGTCGCCCCGCATCTGCCCGGCGGCGCGGGCGCTCGCGATCCGGCGCATCGTCCCGCGATCGGCGACGAGGACCACGGCGGCGGGCGGAGCGGCGCCCCAGGCGACGTCGTTCCAGATCGCCGAGGCGTGGGGCGCGCGGGCGTCGCGCCTCGTCGCCGTCTCGTCGATCGAGCGGACCGGCAGGACGAGCTCGAGCACGACCACGAGCGCCGCGCTCGCCTCGGCGAACGGGACGCGCGCGCGCGCGATCGCGAGCACGACGGCGCCGAGCAGCGCCGCGCCGAGGAGGTGGGCGGCGAGCACCGCGGCGAGGACGGCCGGCGCGAAGCGCGACGGCCCGGACGCGGCCCCGAGGCGGAGCGCGAGCGCGCCGACGCCCACGACGAGCACGAGCGGGAGCGCGGTCCGCCGGGCGCGCGCGGCGGACAGCGCGAGCAGCGCGCCGCCGGCGCACACGGCTTCGAGCAGCGCGCCGATCTCGGCGAGCGCGAACGACGCCGGGCCGAGCGCGCCGCCTCCCTCGACCAGGGTGAACGTCGGCGCCGCCAGGCCGATCTCGGGCGGGCGCCGCGAGAGCGCGACGCCGAGCGCGAGCGGCGCGAGGCCGAGCGCGAAGGCCGCCGCGCCCTGGACCGCGACGGCGCGATCCCAGCGGGGCCTCTCGCCCTTCCGGGCCTCCCAGAGCGCGACGGCGGCGCGGGGACCGAGCGCCGCGAGCGTCGCCAAGAAGACGAGCGGCTCGTAGCTCGCGGCGAGGCCGGCGACGAGCAGCGCCTGCGGGATCCACGGCGCGGACGCCCCGCCGGTCGACGCGCCGCGCGAGGGCGCGGGCTCCGCCGCCCCGATCCGGAGCGCGAACAGGACGAGCATCGCGCCGGTGACCGCGCCGCCCGGCGCCGCCGCCTCCGACTGCCAGGCGGGCGCGAGGAGGGCGGTGAGCGCCGCCGCCGCCGCCACCGCCGAGAGCAGGCGCGGAGACGCCTCGGCGCTCGCGCCGCGCGGGCGCGCTCCGAAGAGCCTGACGACGACGCGGTCGAGCGCTTCGGGCACCGCCTTCACGAGGTCGCGCGCCAGATCGAAGGCCAGCGCCGCGGAGACTCCGGCGACGAGCGCGCTGGCGAGGCCGCCCCGCAGCGCCCGGGTGCCGAGCGGGAGGAGCAGCGCGGGCGCGGCGACGACGAGGTCCAACGCGCGGAACGCGCCGGTGAAGCCTGCGCCGACCGTTCGCACGAGCTCCGGATCGTGCGCCGCGGTCCCCGAGGAGGTCGCGCCTGCGGCCGCGAGCGCCGCGACGAGACCCGCGGAGAGCGCGCGGAGCGCGGCGTCGAACCTGCTCTTCATCGGGACCGTCACTTGGTCTACCCTGACCGGCCCTGGCTTTCCCAGTTTTGGAGCCGTTCCGAGGCACCGCCTCCCGAGGAGAACACACCGTGGCACGCTTCATCGACGAGCTGAAACGCACCCATCGTTGCGGCGATCTGCGCGCGAGCGACGAGGGCAAAGAGGTCGTCCTGTTCGGTTGGGTCTCGAGCTACCGCGATCACGGCGGCTGCGTCTTCGTCGACCTGCGCGATCGCGACGGCATCACCCAGCTCGTCTTCGATCCCGATCTCTCGGGGCACGGCGACCTGCCGAAGCAGTCGTACGCGCAGGCGCAGGCCCTCCGCTCGGAGTGGGTCATCGGCGTGCGCGGCGTCGTCAAGAGCCGCGGCGCCATGAAGAACCCGAAGCTGCCCACCGGGGAGATCGAGGTCCACGCGCTGGAGATGACGGTCTTCAACAAGGCCGACACGCCGCCCTTCGAGATCGCCGACGACATCGACACGGGCGAGGAGAAGCGCCTCCAGTACCGCTACCTCGACCTGCGGCGCGCCCCGCTCCAGCGCACGCTCCGGGTGCGCCACAAGATCAACCAGGTCGTCCGCCGCTACTTCGACGACCACGGCTTCCTCGAGCTCGAGACGCCGTTCATGGTCAAGTACACGCCCGGCGGCGCGCGCAACTTCCTCGTCCCGAGCCGCATGAACGCGGGGAAGTTCTACGCCCTCGCCGAGAGCCCGCAGCTCTTCAAGCAGCTCTACATGTGCGCGGGCTTCGACCGCTACTTCCAGATCGTCAAGTGCTTCCGCGACGAGGCGCTCCGGCTCGATCGCCAGCCCGAGTTCACGCAGATCGACGTCGAGATGTCGTTCGTCAACCAGGACGACGTCTTCGCGACGATGGAGGGCATGATCTTCGCGGTCTGGAAGGAGGTCCTCGGGATCGATCTGAAGGAGAAGTACCCGAGCGGGCGCTTCCCGCAGATGCCCTTCGAGGAGTCGATGGGCAAGTACGGCAACGACAAGCCGGACCTCCGCTTCGGCCTGCCGCACACGGACGTCACGGCGCTCGTCGTCGACCACGCGGGCGGCGGCGTCCCCTTCTGGAAGGAGATCGCCGACAAGTTCGCGAGCGGCGCGTACCGGAAGGACCTGCCGACCGAGATCGTCAAGGCGATGCGCGTCCCGGCCGAGCACGCGGCGAAGCTCTCGCGCGCCGAGCTCGACAAGCTCGAGGACTTCGTCAAGGGCATGGGCTCGAAGGGCCTCGCGCGCGCGAAGATCGACGCGCAGGGCAACTGGACGCAGTCGCCGCTCGCGAAGTCGATCACCCCCGAGCTCCGCGCGAAGATCAACGAGGCGACCGGCGCGGCGGAGAACGATCTCGTCTTCTTCCAGTTCGGCAAGGAGGCCGTCGTCCAGACCGTGATGGCGAACCTCCGCGTCCACCTCGCGAAGAAGCTCGCGCTCATCCCCGAGGTCGGCCACGGCGGGAAGTTCGAGCTGCTCTGGGTCGTGAACCCGCCGCTGTTCGAGTACGACGACGAGAAGAAGACCTGGGCCGCGGCGCACCACGCGTTCACGCGCCCGCACGACGACTGCGTCGACCTGATCGAGAAGGACCCGGGCAAGGTGCTCTGCTGGCGCTACGACCTGGTCCTCAACGGCTTCGAGATCGGCGGCGGCTCGATCCGCCTCCACGATCCCGAGGTGCAGGCGAAGGTCTTCCGCGCGCTCGGCATCTCGGACGACGAGGCGAAGCAGAAGTTCGGCTTCCTGCTCGACGCGCTCCGCTTCGGCGCGCCCCCGCACGGCGGCATCGCGGTGGGCATGGACCGCCTGGCGATGCTCCTGTCGGGCGCCGAGAGCCTGCGCGACGTCATCCCGTTCCCGAAGACCCAGAAGGGTCAGGACCTCATGACGGACGCGCCGAACAAGGTCGAGCCGGAGCAGCTCCGCGAGCTCCACGTGCGGCTCGTCGAGCCCCCGACCTGACCGAAGCGCGCGGCCGTCCGCGCCCTCGGCTCTTCCTGAGCCATCACCCACCGATCCCGCTCGTGCGGCCCGTCGTCGACGACGGCGATCACGTCCGGCGCGAACGTCCGTTCGCCCGGGTGGTAGACCGGCAGCTCCGACGAGAGGTAGACGCGGCGCCGGATCCGCCCGCGCGTCAGGGGACGACGACCTCGGGCGGCGCTGTGGTCGTCGGGACGTACTCCTTGTAGAGCGCGTTCGTCGCAGCGTCACGGACGCGCCACGGGTGGGAGACGAACGTCTGCTGCACCCGCGCCTGTCCGGGCGCGAGCACGTCGTAGCCGACCTCGTTGCAGCCGTAGTCGACCCAGAAGAGGCGGACGGATCGGTCGGTGAACGCGTTGCGGAACGGGAGGTTCACCGCCTGAGCGCTGCTCTGCGAGCACGCCCCCGAGGGCTCGACCGTCGGCGCCGGCGCAGGTTGCCCGGACGCGCCCGACGAGCCGGCGCCGCCCGACGAGCTGGAGCCGCTCGCGCCCGACGACCCCTGGCCCGGCTCGTTCGTCGGGTTCGGGTCGCCGGCGAGGCAGCCGGCGAGCGCGAGCGCCGCGAGGACCGCCGCGCGCGCGGCCGAGGACGTCGACCCCGAACGATCCCGATCGCGCGCCATCAGAACGTCCCTCCGAGGGCGAACGACGCGAGCGTCGAGACCTGCCGCCGCGCGCCGGCGCGCGCCTCGTCGCCGTCGAGCGACACGGTCGCCGGCATCTTCAGCTCCTCGAGCCCGGCGCGCAGGACGAGGCCGTCGAGATCGAACGACAGGTCGACGCCGGCGATCTCCTGGTCGACGATCCACTTGCCGTATCGCCCGCGGAGCCCGATGAACGTCGCGTCCCCGGCGCGGAGCCCGAGGAGCGCGATCGCCGGCGCCGTCACGCCGTACGTGCGCGCGTCGCCGACGACGAACGTGTTGTACGTCGCGTTCCCTCCCGCGAAGACCTGGAAGCTCGACCCGCGGTAGCCGAGCGCGAGCTCGTAGCCGCCGCGCAGGCCTCCGGCGAGGCTGCCCTCCTCGGCCGCGCTCGCGTAGGTCACGGCGGCGCTCGTCCGGAGGCCGGCGAAGACCGAGCCCTGGACGGCGTCGTGCAGGCCGAACCCGCGGCCCCGTCCCATGAAGCTCGAGACGAGCGCGTGCTCCAGGTGCAGGCCGACGAGCCCGCCGGCGCGATCCGGCTGATCGCGCAGGTTCGTCGTCGTCATGTAGTGCGCGCCGAGGAACGCGAGCCCCTCGAAGCTCGGGTACGCGGGCTCGTAGCGGCTCGGGGCAGGCGGGCGGTCCTTCGCCGGCGCCGCGGCGGCCGGCGCCTGGAGCTCGAAGGACATCGGCGACCACGCGCCCGAGGCGATGAACGCGGCCCAGAAGTACGGGTGCTGCGTCTCCTTCCCGGCGAGCATCGCGAGCTGCACCTTTCGGAGCGCGGCGGCGCGCCCGGCGCCCGCCTTGAGGTCGGCGTAGAACGCGATCATGAGGCGCTTCGTCTCCTCGTCGTCGACCTTCCAGAGGCTCATGAGCTGGCTCTCGGAGCCCGCGACCACGAGCGCGCGGCGGAGGCCGTAGACGCCCTCGCCGACCTCGGTCTCCCCGACGCCGGTCTCGCACGCCGAGAGGACGACGAGCCGCGTCCCGTCGAGGTTCATGCTCGAGACCTCGAGCGCGGTGAGGAGGCCGTCGGCGCTGGCGCGCTGGTTCGCCCCCGCCAGCGCGAGCCCCGAGCGGACGAGCGGGCTCGCCGTGCGCGGCGGGGGCACCGCGGCGGGCTCGCCCGGGTCGTACTCGAGCGACCTCGTGTTCGCCGAGGCCTGCTCGCGCTCGCGCTTCAGGAAGAAGCCGTGCGTCGCGACGTGGAGGACGACGGGGCTCACCACGCTCGCGAGCCGCGCCTTCGTGGCGTCGCGCTGCGTCGCGCTCGCCGCGGCGAGGAGCTCGGAGACCGCCTTCGCCTCGACGGCGGTGCCGGGCAGCGGGGGGAAGCGGGCGCCGTCGAGATCGCCGCCGGCTCCCGCGCTCGATCCGCCGTCGCCGTCGAACGTGGGATCGCCGAAGACCATCGGCCGCGTGTTGGCTCGCTCCTGCGCGCTCGCCGCGGCGATGCGCAGGAGATCGCGGCCGCTCGTCACGTAGGCGATCTCGCGCCCCTGGACGAGGAACTGCCCGCGCTCGTCCACGAGGGCCGCGAAGGGGACGAGGTTGATGTCGTCGTCGGGCGAGACGACGAGACGCTTGTCGCTCGGTCGGAGGTGCTTCGCGAGCGGCGCGACGAGGAGATCGTGGACCCTCCTCGCGTGGGGCAGCACGTCGCCGCGGTCGGCCAGCGTCCAGCGAAGCTTGCTGACGGCGCCGCCGATCGGGACGGCGTCGCCGAGGTCCACCGCGACGGGCTCGCCGGTCCTGTGCAGGACGAACGCGACGAAGCGCACCTCCTTCGTCGCGAACACGGGGCTCGAGGTGTCGCGCGCGTGGTAGTAGACGTACTCGACGAGCGCGGTGTCGTCGGGGATCGCCGCCTGGACCGCCTCGATCGTCACCGGCTTCGCCTGCGCGCGGTAGATCGGGCTCTGGGCGGCGAGCCTGTTGCCGATCTCGTCGTGCTCGGCCTCGAGCTTCGCGAGGAGCACGGCCGGATCGACGCCGGGGGGGCCGCCGACGCCGCGGAGGCCGAGCGCCGCGATCTGGCGGCGGATCTCGAGCTGGCGCTCGGCGAGCGCCTTGTCCGCCGGCTTGTCGAAGAGCCGGACGACGCGCGCCGCTTCGGCCGAGGCGTCGAGCGCGCGGCCCTTCCGCCGGAGGATCGTCTCGAACGCGAGGCGCACCTGCGCGCGGCCGCCGCCCTCGCCGTTGCCCCCCATCGAGAGCAGGTCGTACGCCTGGCTCGCGACGAGCCCGAGGTGCGCGCGCTTCTGCGCGTCGCCGCCCGCCGAGAGCACGCGCTCGAGGTAGCGCTCCTGCGCGTCGGCGGCGCGCTTCGCGAGCGCCGTCGCCTCCTCCTTGCGCCCCTCGGCCCAGCGCACTTGCGCCAGCTCGTGCGCGGCGGACGCGAGCAGCCCCGGGTGGGTGCCGTACTGCTTCTCGACGCGCGCGAAGCGGCGCGCGGCGAGCTCCCCGGCGAGCCGCGTGTCCTTCTTCGCCAGAGCGGTCCGGACGCAGGCGGCCTCGGCCTCCTCGGTGACGTCGGGTCGGTCCGCGGCGGCGGCGAGCGCGCACGCCGCCTCCGCGACCGCGTCGCCCTCGGCGTTCCGGAACTGACCGTCGAGCACCTTCATGAGCTCGCGCGCGACGCGGACCATCCGGAGCGGATCGACGGGGCGAAGGCCCTTCACCATCTCCATCGCCTCGCGGAGGACCGCCTCGCTCCCCGCGAGGTCGCCGCTGCCGGTGAGCAGGCCGGCGAGCGTGAGCAGCCGGTCGACGAGGATCCCCGAAGCGGCGCTCGACCTCCGCGTGATCTCGACGCAGCGCCGCTGCGCCGAGAGCGCCTTCGCGGTGTCGGCGCGCATCATGTAGTGGGTGGCGAAGAAGTCGTACTGCTCGGCGACCTCGGCGGTCTCGCCGAGCGTCCTCTCCATCTTCGCGATGACGGCCTTCCGCAGCGCCTCGCCCTTGTCGAACTGCTGCGAGTGGTCGTAGAGGCTCGCGAGGACGCCCGTGATCAACAGGTAGTTCTTGGGGCTGACGTCGCTCTTCTCGACGTCCGGCATCGCCTGCTCGAGCAGCCTCGCCGCGGTCGCGAAGTCGCCGCGCTTGGTCGCCTCGAGCGCGGAGGCCAGTATCGGCATCGCCTTCGCCGTGCTCGGATCCGCCGCGCGCTCCGGCGGCGGCGACCACTTGCTCCGCGCAGCGGCGGCGCGCGCCTCCACGGCCTTGACCTTCTCCTCGTCGCCGAGCTGGCGGTACACCGAGAGGACGACCGCGCGGTTCGACGTCGAGTAGTCGCTGTCCGGTCCGGTGGTCCGCTCGAGCACGACGAGCGCCTCGTCGACCATCCGCGCGCCGTCGCGGAGCTTGTTCTCCTTGAGGAGCTTGCGACCCTCGGCGGCCTTCTTGACCGCGGCCTGGGCCTCCTCCAGGTCTTCGGGGCGGACGTAGACGGTCTTCTTCTGCGGCGGCGGATCCGCGTGCGCCGGAGCGACCGCCACCGCGCCGGCGAGCGCGACGATCGCCGGCAGCGCGCGCGCGAAGAGGGCGCGCGTCATTTCGTGTGCTCGAAGGCGAACACCTGGACGATCACGGAGTCCGCGGCCTCGGTCCGGGCTCGGAACGACGCGGGGGCCGCCGGAGGACCGCTCCCGTCGTCGGAGGCGTACTCGAGCCCTCGCGAACGGATGCACGGCGCGCTCGGCGCGGCTCCCTCGTCGAGCTCGAGCGCGCGGGTGCACCCCTTGCGCGCCGAGGTTCGGTCCTCGGCGCGCGTGACCTCGGCGAGCGCGCCCGTCGGCGCGGCGGCGCCCCCCGCCTTCGCGAGCGCGCCGTCGAGCGAGACCACCGGATCGAGCGACGCGACGAGGTAGACGCGCTCGGTGCCGACGTCCTTGTCGTTCAGCTTGAAGCTGGCGGAGCCGGGCGGCAGACGGAGCGTCGCGCCGGCGGCGAGCGGGTTCTTCGTCGCGATCCTCTCGTCGGGGAACAGGACGTTGACCCGCCCGTCCGGGCTCTTCTGGAAGAGGTAGACGTAAGCGCCCTTCGACGGCCGGACCACGAAGGCGACCTTCGTCCCCGTGGGGAGGCTCTCGCCCTGCGCGATCGCCTTCGGGGCGCCGTCGCTCGGCTTCTGCGCCTCGACGGCGAAGTCGAGCGCGAGCTCCCGCCGGGCCTCGGCGGGGACGAGCTCGGTGTACGCCTTCGCGAGCGCCTTCCGCCGCGCGTCTTCGTCCGTCGCGGACTTCACCTCGTCGAGGAGCTCGGGCGCCTTGCTCATCCGGCGGCGCAGGTTCTCGCTCCGCGTCGCGTACGTGGCCTTGTCGATGACGCACTTGTTGTACTCGTCGCACAGTCGGCGAGACTGCGCGGCGTACTGCTCGGTCTCCTTGTCGATCGCGCGGAGCGCGATCTCCTCGGTCTTCCCGTTGGCGCCGCCGAGGCCGACGGCCGAGAAGCCTCCCTCGATCTTGCGCCCGTCGTAGCTGAACTCGCTCTGGCAATCGAGCGGTCGCCGCGCTTCGCCGTCGCAGTCGAGCGCGGCCGGCGTACGGGGCTCGGCGCTCGGACCGCACGCGGCGGCGACGACGACGAACGAGGCGGGGACGAGGACGAGCGCGCGGGACGGACGGCCCGCCGCGCCCCGGCGAGGTGCACGAGGGGAGCTCATCGGGGCCCGACCCACGTCGTGCTGGACGCGCACTCCTTCTTCGCGTCGTCCTCGGTCTTGTACTCGTCGCCCTCGTAAAACCAGTTCGTCTGGAGCGATCCGTCGCCGTTCTCGGTCTGGCAGCCGCCCCACATCCCGGCGGTGGGGCAGGTCGCGTCCTCCTGGTATCCGGTCGCGTCCTGCGACGCCGCCGACAGCGAGCCGCAGACGCCCTGGAAGGTGACCAGCGAGGGGCCCTTGAACTTGCGGACGTCGGTGCACTGCGCTTTGCCCGGGCGGAGGTCGCAGCGCGCCTCGCGTTCGGAGAACGGGCTCGCGCTCTGCACGACGTCGCTGCACCCGAAGATCGTCGCGACGGACGTCGCCCCGAGCGCGAGGCGACGAGCGAATGGAGTCCAGATCATCGCGCCAGCGTACGAGGCCGTCGCCCGCGGCGACCTCGCATGATCATGCGGTGCGCGCGGGACGCGTCAGCGGGGGCAGGTCGCGCTCGCCGGCGGACGCGACGGGTCGAGGAAGTACTCGGCGACGATCCCCCGGACGCAGTCGCTGCGCAGCACGGCGACGTGGCCGCCGCCCTCGTAGGTCAACAGATGCGACCCGTTCGCGAGCGCCTCCACGAGGCGCTCGCCGTCCTCGTACGGCGTCACCGGATCGTGCCGCGTCGCGACGACGAGGAGCGGCGGGGCCGACGGCGCGGAGATCGGCGCGGCGGGTCCGGGGCGCCGCCAGGGCCAATCGATCGCGAGCGCCCACGGGATCGACGCGGGGAGCGCCGAGCGCGATCCGAGCGCCGCCAGGCGCGCGCCGAGATCGCCCGCCGTCGTCCCGGCCGCGAAGGGCAGGTCGAGCGCGCCGATCGCCACGAGGGCCTCGATGGATCCGTCGTAGGTCCCGTCGGCGCGCTTGCCCGCCGCCGCGTCCGCGCGCGCGCGGAGGGCGGTCACGTCTCCCGCCTCGGCGGCGGCGAGATCGGCCGCGAAGTCGTCGCGGTCGTCGGCGCGCAGGGCGCCGGTGACCGCGAGCGCCGCGTCGACGGCGGAGAGCCCGCCGACGGCGCGGGCGCGCCCGGGGGCGAAGAGGGCGTCGAACGCCCGCGCGACCGCGGGCGCGCCTTCGCCGCCGTGGAACGGGCAAGCCGCGTCCCGACCGCACGCCGCGAAGAAGCGCTCGAGCGCGGCGTCTCGCGCCGCGGCGCGGCGCTCGATGCGACCGGCGTTGTCGGTCGACGACGCGAACACGGGCGTGTCCAGCACGAAGGCGCGCACGCGGTCGGGAAAGAGCGTGGCGTAGGTCGCCCCGAGCCAGGTCCCGTACGACAGGCCGAGGTAGTCGAGCTTCGACGCGCCCAACGCCTCGCGGATCCGATCGAGATCGCGGGCCGCGTTCTCGGTGTGGAGCCCCTCGAGCATCGCGTCCCCGGCGGCGGCCCGGCAGCCGTCGGCGAGCGTCTTCGCGAGGCGCTCGGTCTCCGCCACGTCCGCCGGCGTCTCGAGCCCGAGGCCGGCGGCGCGGACCTCCTCGAAGAACGCGTCTCCGGCGCAGCGGAGCGGCGCGCTCCTGCCGACGCCGCGCCAGTCGAACGCCACGACGTCGAACCGCTCGAACACGCGCGCGAACGCGAGGCGCATGGTGGCGTACTCGGCGACGAGCCGATCGATCATCGCCACGCCAGGCCCGCCCGGGTTGACGACGATCGCGCCCAGGCGCGACTCCGGGTCGGTCGCCGGGGCGCGGAGGAGCGCGAGAGGGATCGTCGCCCCGCCGGGCGCGCCGTAGTCGACCGGGACGCGGATCGTCGCGCACTCGAACGTCTCTTCGCACGGCTCCCACGTCGTCTTCGCGGGATCGACCCCGACGGCCGCGCCGTCCCGATCGCACGCGGCGGCGAGCGCGAGCGCGGCGGCGAGCGCGAGGGCGCCGCGCGCGGACGGACCTCTCATCACGCCCGAGGGAACGCGAGCGTGACGGCCTCGGTCTTCGAGCAGACGTGAAGCTTGCGGTACATGCTCCGGACGTGGTGGCGGACGGTGTTCACGCTGAGCGTGAGCAGGCTCGCCACCTCGTCGTACGTGGCGCCCTTCGCGAAGAGCTCGATGATCTCCCGCTCACGATCCGTCAGGAGCGCGACGTCGGGGGTGGGCGCGCGCGCGGGCGCCTTCGGCGCTCGGAGGCGCAGGTCGTCGAGCAGGCGTCGCGCGATGGTCGGCGAGATGGGCGCGCCGCCCTCGACGAGCACCCCGAGCGACTCGGCGACCCGACCGGCGGAGGCGTCGCCCTTCAGGAGGTAGCCGCCGGCGCCCGCGGCGAGCGCCTGGTACACGCGCTCGTCGTCGTCCCAGATCGTCAGCACGAGCACGCTCATCCCGCGCGCGACCGCGACCGGGATGAGCGGGAGTGCGCTGCCGTCGCGGAGCTCGAGGTCGAAGACGCCCACGGCGGCGCTCGCGGTCTCGATCGCCCTCCGCGCGGCCGCCACGTCGCCCGCTTCGGCCGCCACCGAGAAGCGCGCGCTCGCCTCGATCTGCCGGACGACACCGCGGCGGACGACCGGATCGTCCTCGAGTACAACCACTGCGTCGGACACGAGCGGATCTTATACTGCCGCCTCGAGTGGTGGAAGTCGTGGAGGACGCCTCGCGGCCGGCGGCGGAGGGCGTGGCGGGGGCCGCGCGGCCGGCGCGCGTGGTGGGCTCGGAGGACGCCGCGCCCCCGACGCAGGACGCGCTCGAGCTCGCCTTTCGCGCCGAGCGCGCCGAGTCGATGCGCACGCGGCTCCGCTGGCTCTGGGGCGCGACGCTCGGCATCTGGGTCCTCAGCTTCGTCGCGTTCGACCTCGCCTCGTTCGCCTCGCGAGCGCAGGCCGCCGCGGTTCGAGGCCCGGAGTGCGCGATCGCCGTCGCGCTCTGGGTGTGGCTGAGGAAGCCGCGCGGGCTCGTCGCCCTCGAGGTGGGGACGGTCGCCGCCTGGGCCGTGATCGCCGGCGCCACGGCTTACGGGCTCACGCTCGTCCCGCCCGAGAGGCTGCCCTTCAAGGTCGCGAGCTTCGCGCTCTCGGTGCTGGTGGTGTGCCCGCTCACCTCACTCCGCTGGCAGGCGACGGCGGCGGTGGGCGGCATCACGGTCGTCGCGCTCGCGACGCTGCGCCTCGTGGGCGAAGACCGCCTCTTCATGGCGTCGATGACCGTCTTCGGCCTCGCGCTCGGCGTGCTCATCGCGTCGGCGGCCGCGCGCGATCGCCTGGCGCGCCGCGAGCTCGCGAGCCGCCTGGCGCTCGCCGCCGCGAACGAGCGGCTCCGGCGCGACGACGAGCTCCGCCGCCGCCTCTTCACCAACCTCAGCCATGACCTCCGGACGCCGCTCGCGGTGGTGCGCGGCGAGGCGGAGCTCCTTCGCAAGACCGTCCGGTCGGGAGAGGACGCCGAGGCGCTCGCGCGCATCGGCTCGAACACGCGCGCGCTCGCCGATCTCGCCGAGCAGCTCCTCGACCTCGCGCGCCTCGAGGCCGGGCAGATGACGCACCGGCCACGGAGCTGCGACGTCCTCCGCGCGGCGCGCGACGTGGCGGGGTTGCTCGCCCCGCCGGCCGGACGCGGCCCGCGCGTCGTCGCCCCCGCCCCGGATCCGGCCATGCCGGTCCTCGCCGCGCACGTCGATCCACGGCACCTCGTCCGCGTCCTGACGAACCTGGTCGCCAACGGCCTCCGGCACGCGCGCGAGGCGGTCACGATCGCGGCGCGGCGCGAGGGGGCGCGCGTCGTCGTGGAGGTCGTCGACGATGGCCCGGGCGTGCCGGCGGGACGGCGCGAGGCGATCTTCCAGCGCTTCGTCTCGTTCGACTCGGACGGGACGACGGCCTCCGGGATCGGCCTGCCCCTCGCGCGCGAGCTCGCCGCCGCGAACGGCGGCGCGCTCGACCTCGTCGACGACGCGCCGGCGACGACCTTCCGCCT
>JAHBWF010000103.1 GCA_019637105.1 Labilithrix sp. | reverse complement strand
AAGAGCGCCGCGAGGACCTCCTCGACGATCGCGCTCCGCTCCTCCACCGCGCCCGCGCACATGCGCTCGGCGTCGCCGGCGGCGATGAGCTCGCGCGCCTGGAGGACGGCGCACTCGCCCGAGACGGCGAGGTCCGCCACGACGAGCGCGGGCCCCGTGAGGCCCAGGTAGATCGACGCGTGGCCCGCGGGGGAGCTCGGCACGAGGCTCGGGAAGTCCGCCGGGCGCACCATGCGCGGGCCCTTGTCGCGCAGCCGGCGCATGAGCTCCGCGGTCGCGTCGACCGCGCCGAAGGCCACGCCGAGGACCAGCCCCGCGTCCCTCGCGGCGGGCGACGCGCTCGACGCCGCCGCGGGCGACGCCAGGGCGCGGGCGCACGCGAGCGCGGCGATGCGTGACGCGCGATCGAGACGGCGCGCGCGATCCGCGTCGAGCGCGTCGTCGGAGAAGGCGATCGTGTCGCGGGACGGGCGCGCGGCGGGGAGGTCGGCCACGGCGGTCCCTTCGAGGACGCCCGCGGGCGTGACGACGGACATCCCGGTGACGACCACCCCGCGCGGCGCGCGCCGCGCCGGGGCCGCGCGATCGCGGTGGCCGAGCACCAGCGCCGTGTCCATCCCGCCGAAGCCGAACGAGCTCGAGATCGCCGCGCCGATCGCGCGCGGCTCCGCCGCGAACACGTGCCGGAGCGACGCGCACTCCGCGTCCGGCTCCGTGAGGCCTCCCGTGGGAGGCGCGACGCCGCGCTGGATCGCGAGCGCCGTGATCACCGCCTCGATCGCCCCGGCGGCCGCGAGGGTGTGCCCGATCATCCCCTTCTGGCTCGACACGGGGACGCGCCCGAGGTCGTCGCCGAAGAGACGCGCCAGCGCGCGCGCCTCCATCGGATCGTTCAGCGGCGTCCCCGTCCCGTGCGCGTTGACGTAGTCGACGTCACCCGGCGCGAGCCCGGCGCGCTCGAGCGCGGCGCGCATCGCCGCCAGGGGCGCCGCCCCCGTCGCCTCGGGGTTCGTGATGTGGTGCGCCTCGGAGCGCGCGGCCCACCCGAGGAGCGTGCAGATCGCCCGCGACCGCGCGCCGTCCTCGGCGCGCTCGACGACGAGCATCCCCGCGCCCTCGCCGAGCGTGAGGCCGCGACGCCGGCCGTCGAACGGACGCGCGCCCTCCGGATCGAGGGCGCCGAGCGCGCTGAAGCCGCTCACCGTCACGCGGCAGAGCGCGTCGGCCGCGCCGCAGACGACCGCGTCGACGACGCCGAGCTCGAGCCACGTCGCCGCGACCACGAGCGCGTTGGCGCCGCTCGAGCACGCGCTCGAGAGCGACCGCGCGCGGACGAACGGGCCGAGCTCCTTCACGAGGCGGTCGGTCGGCGCGCTCAGCGGGTGACTCAACATCCTCGCGAGGGCGGCCTCGCGCCGCGGGTCGGACGGCGCGCGCGCGTCCCGAGCCTCGGTCTCGAGCAGCGTCGCGAGGAGCGACTCCGTCTCGAACATCCCCGCGGTCGTGCCTCCGAGCACGAGCCCGACGCGCCGCGCTCCGAGGTCGAGCCCGGCCTGGGCGATCGCCTCGCGCGCGGCCCGGAGCGCGAGCTCGCTCGTCCGCGACACCGACGGATCGGCCAGCGGCGCGAGGTCGGAGACCTCGGCGACGATCCTCGAGCGCACCTCGCCGGGCTCGAAGAGCGACAGCTCGCGGAGGCCGCGCTCGCCCCGGACGACGCGGTCGAAGGTCTCGCGCGCCGTCTCGCCGAGCGCGGTGACGGCGCCGACGCCGGTGACGACGATCGTCACGAGCTCTTCGACCGCTCGACGAACTCCGCGAGCGAGCTCACCGACCGGAAGATCGGCCGCGCTTCGTCGCCCTCGGGCACGCGGACGCCGAAGCGCTCCTCGACGAGCATCGCGATCTGGAGGGCGTCGAGCGAGTCGAGGCCGAGGCCGCCCTCGCCGAAGAGCGGCGCGTCGTCCGCGATCGACTCCGGGTCCCTTCCGGAGAGGTTCAGCTCGGAGACCAGCAGCGCCTTGATTTCACTTGTGAGGGCGGGGCTCGGCATAGGAGCGGATTCGAGCGGGATCCGGGCGCCGCCTACGGCGGAGCTCGTCCGAGTCGATCTCGCCGGGTCGAGTACCACGGGCGGGCTCGTCCGCCAACTCGAGCCACGCGGGCGCCGCGCCGCCTCGGCGCGCCGACCCTCGGATAGCGCGCGGGCGCCGGCGGCCCCTGTAGTAAGGTGCGCCGGTTCGCCGGTCACGGCCACTTCCGACGGAGACAACGATGGGCGCGCTCGTCAACTACAGGACCGAGAAGGGTGTCGCGGTCCTCACCCTCAACGATCCCCCGGTCAACGCGTACAGCTACGAGATGCTCAAGGAGCTCGACGCCTGCATCCTCGAGGCGCGCTTCGACAACGACGTCCACGTGATCGTGCTGACCGGTCACGGCGAGAAGTTCTTCAGCGCCGGCGCGAACATCAACATGCTGCGCGAGGCGGACACGACGTTCAAATACTACTTCTGCCTCCACGCGAACGAGACGATCACGCGCCTCGAGCAGACGCCGAAGCTCTGCATCGCCGCGGTCAACGGGCACTGCGTCGGCGGCGGCCTCGAGATCGCCCTCGCCTGCGACATGCGGATCGCGCGCGGCGGGGAGTTCCAGTTCGGTCTCCCGGAGGTCGCGCTCGGCGTGCTCCCCGGCACCGGCGGCACGCAGCGGCTCGCGCGCCTCGTCGGCAAGGCGCGGGCGATCGAGCTCATGGTCGAGGGCGCGAAGATGAACGCGCAGCGCGCGGTCGATCTCGGCGTCGTCAACAAGGTCTGGCAGGCCGAGTCGAACGACGAGTTCATGCGAATGGTCGTCGACTACGCCCACGGCTTCTGCCCGCCGAGCGGCGCGGCGATGGCCGTCGGACGGATCAAGCGCTCGGTCCAGAGCGGCGTCGAGATGAGCCTCGAGCAGGGGCTCGCGTTCGAGCGCGAGCTCCAGGCCGAGCTGTTCGCGTCGGGCGACGCGAAGGAGGGCCTCGCGGCCTACGGCGAGAAGCGCAAGGCGCAGTTCCGGGGCCGCTGAGCCGCGAGGTCGGCGCGCCGATCTCGAGCGCTGGGCGGCGCTTCAGTCGTTCACCACCTCGTCGATCGACCGCGCGACCGCGGCCCGCTTGATCCACGTCTCGAGCTTCGCGGCGTCGGCCTCGGCGATCTTCCCGCGCGTCGCCTCGTCGACCTCGATCCCGCGCGCGTCGATGACCGCGCCGAGCGCGGCGCGGCGCGCGCGGAGGTCGGCGGCGACGTCCGGGGCGACGCCGTCGGCCGCGGCCTTCGGCTTCGCCGGCTCGACGAGCACGCCGGCGGCGAACAGGTACTCGATGAGCTCCGGCGCGAGCTCGATGCCCTCGTCGCGCTTCAGGCGCGCGAGGTTCTCCTCGAGCGTCTGATCGGCCTTGAGCAAGCCGACGACCTCGAAGAGGTCCTTGTCGAGCGCGAAGGAGTCGAAGCGGTGGTACGACGTGACGACGACCTTGTCGCCGACGTGCACCTCCTTCATGCGCGCGTTGCGGATCAGGCTGTTCGGGAGCGTCTTGCTCTGGAGGAGCTCGTACTTGGCGATGAGCGCGCGGAGGCTCGCGGCGCCCTCCTTCGTTTGGTCGACGTTCTTCGCGAAGTCCTTCGGCGAGACGCGCTGCACCCACTCGTGGCACTTCAGGTAGAACTCCTTCTCGCGGCCGACCCACGGCCCCCACCAGGAGGCGTAGTCGGACGCCTTCGGCGGGAGATCCTCCATGTCCTCGAGCGTGAGCGTGCCGGGCTTGAGCTTGGGCTCGACGACGTTCGAGTCGACCGAACGAGCGGCGTTCTGCGCGAGCGCGCGCTGGACGTGGACGAGGTAGTCCTTGAGCGCCGTCCAGTACTCGTAGCCGCGCACGCCGCCCTCGTACTTGCAGTAGTAGGTCATGCAGATGACCTCGCGGTGCCGCCAGATGCTGCACGTGCCGGCGGGGTTCGACGCGTCGTAGAAGGGGCAGAGCAGGCTCTTGGCGCGCCCGAAGACCTCCGAGTATCCGCCCATCAGGAGCGACATCTTCCGGGGCCGCGTCACGTGCCAGGCGGTGACCCCGACGCGCTTGTCGATGATCGCCTCGAGCCGCCGCTTGCCCTCCGCCATCTCGGGCGACGGATCGGCGAGGATCGCCCCGACGAGGTAGTTCGGGAGGATCGGCCAGAAGGTGCAGCATTTGGTCTCGGAGTTGAAGAACTCCATGGCCACCGGCGACGCCTGGCCGTGGTCGCACATCGCGCACTTCTCGCAGGTCGCGCGCGGCTCGACGATCTTCGGGCGATCGAAGAAGGCGTCGAAGAGGTGGCTGTAGATCGGCGGAAGACTGCTGCGGATCGAGTCGACCATCGCGGTCGTCTTAGCAGATGGACCGCCTCGCGTCGCCCGGCGCCTCGGCGCGCGCCCGCGCGCAGCGGCGCGTGGGCAGCTCAACCTGCGCGGGCGAAAAGCTTGGCGTAGTAGTCGCTGATCGCGTCGCCGCCGAGGCGCGTGAAGAAGGTCGAGTACGCCATCCAGATCGCGAGGCCGTTGAGGTCGCGGAACATCGGCGGCAAGTACCGCGGCGGCTTCACGACGCCGTCGTTCACGCGGCGGGCGAGCACCGGGACGTCCTCGTGGGCGACCTTCCCGACGAAGAGATACGGGAGGAGATCGACGCGGTTGTGCTGGATGGCGCTCCGGATGAATGCGTAGTTGAGGACGATGCCCTTGCAGTAGCAGGCGTCCTTCGTGAACGGCGCGCCGCCCTCGATCACGCCGCCGCGGAAGATGCGCCGCGTGTTGTGGAAGCACTCGTCCTCGTCGTAGCCCTCGGTGCGGAACCACTCGAAGACGTCGAGGAAGCTCGCGCCGTCCTCCGCCTTGTCGACGGCGAGCACGCGGTCGTTCAGCCGGCGCGCGCGGCGCGGGTACGTGCGGAAGGTGAAGATCTCGCAGAGCGCGGCGAGGCCCTCCTGCACCGTGGTCGTCCGCGGCGGCCCCTTCGAGAGCCAGCGCGCCACGGTCTGCGCCTGGCCGTTCAGCGACGTCGCCACGTGCACCCAACCCTCGTGGACCTCGAGGATGTCGATGTCGCGCTGCGAGAACTTCGCGCCCGAGCGGACCTTCACGTAGTCGCTGCCCGCGGCGGCGTCGCTCAGGATCGTGTCGTCGACCTCGACGCGCACGGCGGCGTCGCCGAAGTACCCGGTGAGGCGCCGGTTCAGCTCGGCCGCCGCCTCCTCCGCGGGGATCGCGCGCTCGTACTGCATGCCGAGCAGCGTCTCGTCGATGTTCGTCAGGATCTCGTAGAGGACGTGGCCGAGGTCGCGGAGCGTCGCGATGCCGTCGGGGAACTTGTCCTTCGGCGAGCCGTAGAGCTTCCGCGAGTAGGCGTAGAACACCGGCGTGCTCCGCGCGGCGAGCATGCGCGCGACGTCGCGGTACTCGAGCGCGGTCCGCGCGAGGATCGCGCCGATGGCGTCCGCCTCGCCGAGCTCGCGATCGACGTCGCGCGCGATCTCCTCGAAGACGGCGACCTTGGCGCTCGGATCGTAGCCGAGCGGGCTCCGGTCGTAGTACTCGGCGTCGACCTTCGGCAGCTCGCGGTAGCGCGACTTCTTGAACTGCTCCTCGACGTCGTTGTCCCAGCGGATGCACTGCAGGACGCGGATCTCGCGCTGCGCGTCGACGATGCGCGCTGCGAGGCCCGCGACGATCTCCTTGTAGCTGCGCCACGGCCCCGCGGCGGGGAGCGGCGGGATCGACGGGTGGCGCGGCTCGTCGTCGTCCTCGGCGGACGCGCCGCTCCCCGACTTCGACGCCTTGCGCGGCTCGTCGTCCTCGGCGGCGCCGACGCCGGGCTTCGACGGGCGCGGCGGCGGGACGCTCCCCCCGCGCGACCTCTTCGGGGCGTCGGGATCGACGAGGGCGCGGCTCGACGAGGGCGCGGGCGGCGGCAGGCTGCCGCTCGCGCGGCCGTTGCCGTTCTTCTCCTTGCCCTCGGCCTTGGCCTCTTTGCCCTCGGCCTTGGTCTTGGACGGCTCGTCTTCGTCCTTGCCCTTGCGGCGTTCGCTCTCCTGTGAGGACGCGCGATCGGCCATTGACGTTCATTTTGCATCTCGAAGGATGCAATTTCCAGCAAATTGCTCCGTCCGCGCGCGGCCGCGCTCGCGTGTCCCGCCCCGCGCGGCTGCCTCTCGTCGCGGTCGCGCGCGGCGCGCGCGGCGCGAACAGGCTCGATCACGACGCGGGTGTGTTCCGCGATCGCTTTTGCTACGTGGAGCCGGTGCGCATCGCCTCGCTCCACGTCTACCCGCTCAAGGGCGCCCGCGGCATCGCGCTCGAGCGCGCGGAGGTCCTCGCCACCGGGATCCGGCACGACCGCCGCTTCATGGCGCTCGACGAGGACGGCGCGTTCGTCACCCAGCGCGCCCACCCCTCGATGGCGCTCGTCGGCGTCGCGATCGCGGGCGATCGCCTGTCCCTCTCCGTCGGCGGCGCGAGCGCGACCGTGCCGCTCGCGCCCGACGGACCGCGACGGCGCGTCCGCGTCTGGGACGACGAGGTCGAGGCGATCGACGTCGGCGGCGAGGGCGCGGAGCTCCTCTCGCAGCACCTCGGCCAGCGTTGCTCGCTCGTGTTCATGCCGCTCGACGTGATCCGACCGGTCGAGTCGCCCTACGGACGCGCCGGCGATCGCGTCGGCTTCGCGGACGCCTACCCGGTCCTGGTCGCGGCGCTCGCGTCGCTGGCCGACCTCAACGCCCGGCTCGAGACGCGCGGTGAAGCGCCCGTCCCGATCGATCGCTTCCGCGCGAACGTCGTCGTCGACGGCGGCGAGCCCTTCGAGGAGGAGACGGCGACGTCGATGCGCCTCGGCGCGCTGAGCGTCCGGACCCCGAAGCGCTCGTCGCGCTGTCAGGTCACGACCGTCGACCAGGTCACCGCCGCGACGAGCAAGGAGCCGCTCCGCACGCTCGCGCGCTACCGGGCGGAGGCGAACAAGGTGTACTTCGCGATGAACGCGATCCCGGACCTCGCCGACGACGCCTCGGCTCGCGTCGAGGTCGGCGACCTCGTGACCTACGTCCGCGGACGCGCGACGGACCGGTGACGGCCGAAGGCGGCGCGCGGCGAGCGGGCGTCAGCCGACGCTCTCGACGACCCTCCGCAGCACGTCCGTGTCGCGGACGCCCTCGGCCTCGGCGCGGTAGCTCATGACCAGGCGGTGGCGCAGGACCGGCACCACGAGCGCGCGCACGTCGTCGACGTCGGCGGCCGCCTCTCCGCGCAGCGCCGCGCGCGCCTTGGCGGCGAGCACGAGCGCCTGCGAGCCGCGCGGCCCGGCGCCGAAGCGGACGTACTCGGCGACCTCGCGCGGCGCCGTCGCCTCGCGCGCGCCGCGCGCGTCCTTCGGGCGCGTCGCGCGCCCGAGCGCGACCGCGAGCTGGATCGCCGCGTCCGTCACCGGGATCCGCGGCACGAGCGCCTGCAGCGCGCGGACGTCGTCCGACGAGATCACGCGCGGGACGGTGCCGGCGTCCGCGCTCGTGGTGCGCCGCGCGATCTCGCGCTCCTCGGCCTCCGACGGGTAGTCGACGTGGATCTCGAGGAGGAAGCGGTCGAGCTGCGCCTCGGGGAGCGGGTAGGTGCCCTCCTGCTCGATCGGGTTGCGCGTCGCGAAGACCTGGAACGGATCGGGCAGGGCGTGCGTGCGCGTCCCGACGGTGACCCGCCGCTCCTGCATCGCCTGGAGGAGCGCGGCCTGCGTCTTCGGCGGCGTCCGGTTGATCTCGTCGGCGAGGATCAGGTTGTGGAAGATCGGCCCGGCGAGGAAGCGCACGCGGCGATGGACCACCCCCTGGTTGTCCTCGTCCTCCTGCAGGACGTCGGTGCCGGTGATGTCGGCCGGGAGGAGATCCGGCGTGAACTGCACGCGGCCGAACGACAGATCGAGCGCCTCCGCGAGCGACGCGACGAGCAGCGTCTTCGCGAGGCCGGGCACGCCGACGAGGAGGGCGTGCCCGCGGGCGAGGAGCGCCACGAGCATGAGGTCGACGACCTGCTCCTGGCCGACGACCTTGTGACCGATGGCCTCGTGGAGCGCCCGGCTCGCCCCCGCCGAGCGCGAGAGGAGGTCGACGTCGGAGGGCGCGCCGGGCGGACGCGGCACGTCGCTCGCGCTTGCCTGGGGAGGGGCGTTGCTCACGCCCAAGCTGTTCGCACGACGGCGGGCACGCTGTCAAAGGCGCTCTTACGGCGCCGGGGGGCCGCGGCGATCGCTCGCCACGACGGCGGGCCGCCCGACGGCCGCTCCGGACCCCGGCGCCTCGAGGTCGGCCCCGAGGTTGCGAACGCCCGCCCGCGCGTGTAGACGGCACCCACCTGGATGCGACAGCCCAGCCCTCCCCCGGAGTCGATCCCGTCGCCGGCGCCGGCCCCCGACACGCGCGAGGCCGCCACCGAGATCGTGACGCGGCCCGAGCCCGGGCTCGCGCGGGGCAAGTGGGAGGCGCCGCCCTGGGTCTTCTGGGTCATGCTCGCGGTCGTCGTCCTCGGCGCCGCCGCGTACCTCCTGCGCCGGCTCGGCGTCCTGCGCCTCGGGCGCGGGCGGGCGGCCGACGCCTCCCTCCCCTCCTCGAGAGCGCGCCGCCCGTGAAGAACAACCTCCGCCGCATCCTCGTCGCGATGCTCCTCGGCGTCTGCGTCTACGGCGCGTTCGTCGTCTACCGCGGCGTGGACGAGATCGGCCGCTCGCTCGAGCACTTCCAGGCGAGCGCGTTCGTCGTCGCGTGCGCCCTCGCCTTCGGCAACTACGTGCTCCGCTACCTCAAGTGGGAGTTTTACCTCGCGCGCCTCGACATCCGCGGCGTGAAGAAGTCGGACAGCTTCCTCACGTTCCTCTCCGGGTTCGTCCTCACGGTGACGCCGGGCAAGGTCGGCGAGGTCTTCAAGTCGCTCATCCTCTTCGAGACCCACGGCGTCCCGATCACGAGGACCGCGCCGATCGTCGTCGCCGAGCGCGCGACCGACGTGGTCGGCATCGTCGTGTTGATCATCGCGAGCGCCTCGCTCGGCTTCTCGGGCGGCCTCCTCTGGGCCGGCGCCGGCTCGGCGCTCGTCCTCGCGCTGCTCCTCGTGGTCGGTCACCGAGGGCTCTCGCTCTGGCTCATCGGTCTGGTCGGGCGGCTGCCGGGGAAGCTCGGCAAGATCGCGCCGAAGCTCGAGGCCGCGTACGAGAGCCTCGCGACGATGCTCAAGCCGCGAAACCTCTTCGTCCCCAGCCTGCTCAGCGCGGCGGCGTGGATGCTCGAGTGCCTCTCGCTCTGGGTGATCCTCGGCGGCTTCGGCGAGTCGACGAGCGTCGCGCTCTCGACCTTCTTCTACGCGACGAGCACGCTCGCCGGCGCGATCGTCCCCGTCCCCGGCGGCCTCGGCGTCACCGAGAGCGCGCTCATGGGACAGATGACGACGATGGGCCACGTCGAGGGCAGCACCGCCACGGCCGCGATGATCCTGGTCCGCTTCGCGACGCTCTGGTTCGCCGTCCTCGTGGGCTTCGTCGCGCTCTCGCTGATGAAGCGCCGCTACCCGGGCCTGCTCGCCAAGGAGCCGAAGGACGGCAAGCCCGCGGCCGCCCCGAAGGGCGAAGCCGCCTGATCTCCCCGGCGCGCGGCGTCGAGACACGCGGGCGAGCCCGCGGCCGCCGATCTACGCGACGCCCGGCTCCGCGCCGTCGGTCGAGCCCTCGGACTTGTCATCGACGTCCGATTTGCGGACAATTCGTCGAAGGGGGGCATATCGTGAGCGACTACATCGACGAACATGGCGGGCCACACGTCAACCTGCTGAAGCACCAGGCTAGGCTCGTCCGCTTGAAGCTTCTGAACGGAACGGTGGTGCTGGGCGAACGCCACGACAAGCCCGCCGCGCGCGCGATCATCGCGGATCTCCTGATCGCGAGGGTCGTGACCCGATTGTTCTTGGAGCTCAACGACCTCGGCGCGCTCGGAGAGGAAGAGTTCCTTTTCGTGTTGAAGCTCCTCGACAAGAAGCACGGCAATTCGATCTCGCTCGAGACGCTCCTCACGATCGCGGCGTTCAATCACGTGCCCGTCGTCGGCTACGACAACGCGTCGAACGACGAGGGTCGTTTCAAGCCCACCACCTCCGAGGGCATGGCGAATCGCAACCTGGAGATGGGCCGCGCGCTCACGGCTCAAGGCGGCCCCGGCGCGCTCGCGCTCGTCGGGTCGTTCCACCTCTATCCGAAGCATTCCGGCGGCGACTTCAGCACGACCCTTCAGACGTACGGGAACATCGCGTTCAGCCACGCCATCGATCTCAGCCGGTACTGACGCCGCGGATCGTCCGGCTCGCGATGGCGACGAGGCGCGGGGCCTCGCGGTCGGTTCGGGGCCACGGCGCGCGCGCCTTTGGACCCACGCGCTGGCGCGCGGCGGGGCGTCCGCTCAGCGCGGGCGGTTCATGTCGATCTTCTTCAGCGCCTCGAGCTTCTCTTCGAGCTCGCGGAGCTGCGTGGCGCTCGCCGCGAGGTGCTCGTTGGCGGTCTTGAGCTGCGCCGCGAGCCTCGCCCGCTCCTCGCGTGCGGTCGCGAGCGCGTCGCGCGACTCGACCGCCTGGGCCTCGAGCTCCTCGATCTGCCTGCGGAGCTCGGCCATCTTCGCCTCGCTCGCGCGCAGCTCGGCGCCCGCCGTCATCACGGCCTCGCGCAGCACCTCGGCGCGCGTGATCTCGGCGTTGAGCAGCGCGGCGACGCGACCCCAGCGCGTGTTCGGGTACTGCACCTCCACCGCCCTGAGCTCCGCGGCGTTGGCGAGGGACGTCTGGGTCGGCACGCGCGTCAGGACGATGAAGAGCCGGGCCTCCGCGATCTCGTCCTCCGTGACCGCGTCCGCGAGCGCGCGCTCGTAGTCGACCCGCGCGCGCGACCGCTCGCCCCGGGCGAAGCGCGCGCGGCCGGACTCGACCGCCGACGGCGCGAAGGTCGGCGTCTCCGCGCGGCTGCACCCTGCCGCGCCCGCGGCCGCCGCGAGCGCGAGCGCGAGCGTCGCCGCCGACGCGCGCGCGCGCCGGAGCCAGGACGTTCGCCTGCGCGCGAGCGGCCACGTCACGTCCGGTCCTCCGTCGCGCGCGAGCCCTTCGCCTCCCGCGAGCCCTTCGCCTCCCGCGTGTACTCCGGCTCACGCCGGTCTTCGCCGTCGCTCGCGCCGTCCGGGCCCTCGACCGGGAGCGCGACGTGGAGCGCGGCGCCGCCGAGCCCATCGCTGTCCTCGACCCACACGCTGCCGCCGTGCGCCTCGGCGATCTCACGGCAGATCGCGAGGCCGAGCCCGACGCTCCCGTCGGAGGGCAGCCCCTGCCGGCGGAAGAACTTCTCGAAGACGCGCGCGCGATCGGGCTCCGGGATCCCCGGCCCCGAGTCCTCGACGGCGAGCAAGATGCAGTCGCGGAGTCGATCGCCCACGTGCGCGTGCGCCGGCAGGTCCCGCGACGAGCGCACGCCGAGCCGGACCTCCACCTCGCCGCCGGCGGGCGTGTACTTCAGCGCGTTCGAGACGAGGTTCTGGACGACCTGCACCACGCGATCCGGATCGCACCTCACGAGCGGCACGTCCGGCTCGACGTGGGTCTCGAGATCGACGCGGCGCTCGCGCGCGAGGGCGCCGAGCTCCGAGACCGCCGAGCGCGTCAGCGCGGCGAGGTCCTGCTCGGAGATGCTGTAGCGCATGCCGGCGCGGAGGCGCGACAGGTCGAGCAGGTCCGAGATCATCTTCGAGAGGCGCGTCGCGGCCTGGGCGTTGAGCTCGAGCATGTGCCGCTGCTTGGCGGTGAGCGGCCCGAGGAGCTCCTCGAGCAGGAGCTGCGTCGTCTCCTGCATCGCGACCAGCGGCGTGCGCAGCTCGTGCGAGACGCTCGAGATGAAGTCGGCCTTCATCCGCTCGATCTCGTCGAGGGCCACGACCATGCGGTTGAACTCGTGCGCCACCTGCGCGAGCTCGTCGTTCGCGGACGTGTCCAGCTGGAACGAGAACGCGCCGTGCGAGACGGCGTGCGCGCCGCGGATGAACGCGTTCAGGCGCGAGCGCAGCGACCGCACGGTGAGGACGAGCACCGCGAGGCTGAGGACGGTCGCGCCGCTCGCCACCCAGAGCGCGGTCGTGCGCGTCACCGCGCGGACGTCGGCGGCGGTCTCGGCCTCGTGCGCCGCGGCCTCCCGGATCCGCCGCTGGACGTCGAACGCGAGCTCCAGGAGGCGGTCGCGCTCCTGCGACGTGACGTCGGGATCGCGCGCGACCAGCGCCGCGGCGCCGCCGCTCCGGAACGCGGCGAACACCTCGGCGAAGCGCGCGAGGGCCTCCGCCTCCTCGGGCGTGACGGAGGCGCCGAGCAGCTGGTTCAGCTCGGCCTGCATGGCGCCGAGCGTCTCGTCGAGCATCGAGAGGTAGTCGCCGTCCCGGCTCACCGCCCACTTGTGGCGGTACTCGTCGAGCCGCTCGAAGCGGGCGATCACCCCGGCGCTGAGCTGCAGTCCGATCACGTGACGCTGCGTGAGCCGCTCGTTCGTCCGCGCGAGCTCTCGCATCCCCTCGACGCTGTAGCCGATGACGCCGAGCAGCGGCAGGACCGCGAACGCGGCGCCGATCCCGAACCGCGTGGAGAGCCTCACGTCTCGCCTCCCGCCGCGCGCGCGGCCTCGAGGCGACGCCGGCGGCTCACTCGTCCGGCTCCCCGGACGCGCCGTCCGCTCCGAACGCCTTCAGCTTGTTGCGCACCGTCTTCACGTCGAGGCCGAGCCGGCGCGCGGCCTCCGCCTTGTTGTTGCCGGTCGCCTTCAGCGTCTCGAGGATGACGATGCGCTCCGCCTCGGCGGCCGTCGCGCCGTGCGGGATGACGATCCCCTCCGGCGGCGGCACCGCCGGCGCCCGGCGCGCGTCGACCGGCGCGGCCACGTGCTCGGGCCCGATGACCTCCACGACGCGCTCCCCCTCGGCCGCGCGCGCGGCGAGGAAGGCGCGCTCGATGACGTTCCGGAGCTCGCGCACGTTGCCGGGCCAGTCGTGCGCCTGGAGGCGCGCGAGCGCCGGCGGGGAGAGCGTCGGCGCCCCCTGGCCGTAGCGCGCGGCGGACTCGCCGAGGAAGTGCTGCGAGAGCGCGGGGAGGTCCTCCTTGCGATCGCGGAGCGGCGGCACGTCCACGCGGAGGACGTCGACGCGGTAGAGCAGATCGTGGCGGAACCGCCCCTCCTCCACGGCCGTGGCCGGATCGCGGTTCGTCGCGGCGATGAGCCGGACGTCGCACACCATCTCGACGTTGCCGCCCAGCCGGCGGACCTTGCCGTCCTCGAGGACACGCAAGAGCTTCGGCTGGAGCGGGAGGGGCATCTCGGTGATCTCGTCGAGGAAGAGCGTGCCGGTGTGCGCGAGCTCGACGAGCCCCGGGCGCGCCTGCGCCGCGCCGGTGAACGCGCCGCGCTCGCTCCCGAACAGCTCGCCCTCGGCGAGCGCCTCGGGGATCGCTGCGGCGTTGAGCGGCACGAACGGGCGCTTCGAGCGCGGGCTCAGCTGGTGGATGGCGCGCGCGACGAGCTCCTTGCCGGAGCCGCTCTCGCCGACGATGAGCACCGGCGCGTCGCTGCCGGCTGCGACCTGGAGCCGCGCCCACATCTCGGCGAGCGCCGCGCTCGTGCCGACGATGCCGCACGTCTCGCGCGGGCGCTCCGGCGCGCCCGGCTCCTCGTCCTCGCCCCCCTCGCCGCGGACGCGCTCCGCCGCCAGGCGCGCCTCGGCCTCGTCGAGCTGCCGCCGGAGCGCGTCGTACGCGAGCGGCTTCGTGAGCACGTCGGTGGCGCCGGCCTTGATGGCGCGCACCGCCGTGTCGATCGTCCCGTAGGCGGTGATCAGGATGAACGTCCGCCGCGCCTCGTCGCTCCGGAGCGACTCGAGCAGCGCGAGCCCCGTCGCGTCCGGGAGCATGAGATCCGAGATGACGACGTGCGGGTCGAACGACGTCAGGAGCGGGCGCGCGGCGGCCACGGTCCCGGCAGTCCGCACCGGGAACCCCCAGTCCTCGAGGCGCGTCTCGAGCACCTCGCGCATGGCGGGCTCGTCATCGACAACGAGGACACGGCAGTTTCGTCGGGACACGGTTCGTTGAATGGCGTGCTCCCCGCCCGCGGGAAAGTATAGGCACGTGTCCCTCGCATCGACGCCGGGAAAGTTTCCCTGGGAGCTTCGCCCGTGACGGGGAAAGTCTTCCCGCGCAAAGTCGCCTCACTCACCCGGAACTGCACGGAAATGCGCGCGCGGCGCGGTGGACCGTCGCTTGCTCTCGTCGTCGGCTCCCCTCCCACGGAGAGCTCATGTCGAAAGCGTCCCCCTCGTCGTTCCTCTCGCGCGCGCTGCGAGCCGCGCTGCTCGTGGCCGTCTTCGTCTCGTGCGCGGTCCCCGTCGTCCTCGGCCTCAAGGCGTTCATCGCGCGCGCCGCCTCCGCGGAGGCCACGTCGACGAGCATCCTGATGACCGCCACCCAGGGCGTCGCGCTCTTCGGCGGCGTCGTCCTCCTTTGGCACGTCGTGCTCTACGCGCGCTACCGCTACGTCGCGAGCGTGCGCGACGAGGAGCTGCCGGAGCTGACCGTGATCGTCCCCGCGTACAACGAGGGCAAGCAGGTCCTCAAGACGCTGCGGAGCCTGCAGGCGAGCGACTACCCGCGCGAGAAGCTCCACATCGTCGCCGTGGACGACGGCAGCCGCGACGACACGTGGACGTGGATCGAGCGCGGCGCGCGGGAGGCCCCCGATCGGATCGTCGCGCTCCGCTGCCTCGAGAACCGCGGCAAGCGCGCGGCGCTCTACGAGGGGATGGCGCGCGCGCGCGGCGAGGTCATCGTCACGGTCGACAGCGACTCGGAGGTCCTCGCCGACACCCTCCGCAACCTCGTGAGCCCGCTCGTCCGCGACGCGAAGGTGGGCGCCGTCGCCGGCAACGTGCACGTCCTCAACCGCGACGCGGGGCTGCTCCCGCGGATGCTGGACGTCTCGTTCACCTTCTCGTTCCAGTTCGTGCGCGCCGCGCAGAGCGAGGTCGACACGGTCATGTGCTGCCCGGGCGCGCTCACCGCGTACCGCCGCTCCGTGGTCGACGAGGTGAAGGACGAGTGGCTCGCGCAGACGTTCTTCGGCGAGCCGTCGACCATCGGCGAGGACCGCGCGATGACCAACCTCATCCTGCGCAAGGGCTTCACCTCGAAGTTCCAGGGGAACGCCGTGGTGAAGACCGAGGTGCCGGTCAACACGACCCAGCTCGCGCGCATGTACCTGCGCTGGGCCCGGAGCGACGTGCGCGAGACGCTCGTGCTCTCGCGCTTCATCCTCAAGCGCTTCCGCTCCGGCTCGTCCTGGGGCGCCCGCCTCATCTTCTCCTGGAGCGCGCTCCGCTGGATGCTCACGCCCCTCGCCGCCGCCTGGGCGATCACCGGCATCGCGGCCGAGCCCGGCGTCCTCGCGGCCGTCCTCGGCGGCGTCCTCGCGTCGGCCATCATGCCCGCGACCCTCTTCGCCCACAGCCGCTCGATGCAGGGCTCCTTCTGGGCGTTCCCGTACGCGGTCTACGCCTTCTTCCTCCTCTGGTGGATCCGCCCGTACGCCCTCTTCACGCCCCACAAGTCGAAGTGGCTGACGCGCGACCTCCCGGCGGCGCCCGCGCCCGCGGCGCTGCGCATCGAGCGCCCGGCCGCGCACGTCCGCCCGACGGCCAACGCCGCGGCGATGCTCGCCCGCGTGCGCGACTCGGCGCACGGCTTCCGGACGGAGACCGGCCGCGCCTTGTGAGCCCGCGCGCCGCCGGCCGTCGCGCCGACCGGTCGCGGCCGCGGCGGCGCCGGCGCGCTCTCAGGGCATCGCGCGCAGCGTCGTGAGCGCGAGCTGGAAGTCCGCCGGCGGGTCGACCTCGAAGCGGATCGCCTCGCCCGTCATCGGGTGGACGAACCCGAGCACGCGCGCGTGGAGCGCCGGGCGCCCGAGCGCGAGCGCCGCCTCGCGGAGGACCTCGTGCTTCGGCACCTTGCCGTAGAGCGGATCGCCGAGGATCGGCGTCCGGTCGTCGGCGAGGTGCACGCGGATCTGATGCGTGCGCCCTGTCTCGAGCCGGCAGGCGACGTAGGTGGCGTGTCGGCCGAACCCCTCGAGCGGGCGCACGTGGGTCACCGCGCGCTTGCCCGTCTTCACCTTCGACGAGAAGCGGACGCGATCGGTCGGGTGGCGCCCGTGGAGCGTGTCGAACGTCTTCGCCTTCACCTCACCGACGCAGAGCGCGACGTACTCGCGCTCGATCGAGTGCGCCGCGAACTGCTCCTTCAGGTGCTCCCTCGCCCGCGGGTGGCGGGCGACGACCATGAGGCCGCTCGTGCCCTTGTCGAGGCGGTGGACGATCCCCGGGCGGCTCCGGTCGAGGTCGCGGGCGCCGCCGGGGAACGCCTGCGCGTCGTCCCCGGACGCCGCGTCGTCCCCGCGCGCCGAGACGCTCGGCCGCTCGTCGAGCTCCTCGTCGCCGTCGGGCGGCTCGAACACGCCGCGCGCGAGCAGGCCGTTCACGAGCGTGCCGGTCTGGTGCCCCCGCGCCGGGTGCACGACGAGCCCGGCGGGCTTGTCGAGGACGATGACCGCGTCGTCCATGTAGACGACGTCGAACTCGACGCCGGCGTCGGCCAGCGCCTCGGTCTTCGGCGGCGGCTCCGGCTCGACGGTGATCCGCGCCCCCTCGCGGAGCTTGTCGGACGCCTTGCGCGCGGCGCCGTCGACCTTGACGCTCCCGTGCTCGATCCAGCGCTGGAGCTCCGTGCGCGACGGGCCGCCTTCCATCGCCGACAACGTCGAGGCGAGGAAGCGGTCGAGCCGCGTCCCCTCCGCTTCGCGCGGGACCACGAGGAGGATGGGCCGCATCGGCTCGCCTTCCTCCGACCCGCCGCAGGCCGGAGGCCCCCGGCTACCAGATCCTCGACTTGATGTGCCCCTTGGCCTTGATCAGGATGTCGACGAGGGCGCGGTCGTAGAAGTTCTTCGAGTAGAGCTCGGGCGCCACGCGGCGCTTGTAGAGCGCGCGGCCCTCCTCGATCTCCTCGGCGAGCGTCTCGAAGAGGTTGTCGTTCGTGATGCCGTTGACGATCTTCTCTTCGTTGTAGAGCGACAGATCGCTCGCGATGGCGCGGGCCAAGCGGCGGGCGGCTTCCTCGGTCTCGATGAGCGGCATCGGTAAACTCTCCTCCGGGCCCCACGGTCTTCGTGGGTCGTCCGGACCGGGTGGCCCGGACACACGCTTGATGCGGACGACCAGTATCGCGAAGCCGACACGCCGATGTCAAAGGGACCGCGTCGCGCCGCTCGCTCGGGCCGCCCGGGGCCGGTATCCTCGGAGGATGACCCCGGAGGCGGACGACGCTCTCCACGCCGTCGGGCCCCCGCCGGCCGGCGGGTTCGGGCGGGCCCCGGCCGAGCCCGGCCCGCTCGGGCCGATCCCCCCGGCGGCGCGCCCGCGCGACGCCGGTCGCCCGCTGGTCGCCGCCGCGATCCTGCTCGGGCTCCTCGCCTGCCTCGGCGCCATCGGCGTGGTCGCCGTACGAAAATACATCCAGGGCGCGAAGCTCGCCGAGCCCCGGAGCACCGTCGCGCGGATCGCCGCGCACGCCGCCTCCGCCTACGAGCGGAGCGCGGACGAGGTCGATCCCCCGTCCGGCGTCCGGCGCCTCTGCCCCTCCGCCCGCGCGCCGGTGCCCGCGGCGTTCGAGCACGTCGCCGGGGGCCGGAAGTACCAGTCGTCGCGCGCGGACTGGATCGACGATCCCGGCTACGCGTGCCTGGGCTACGAGCGCACGGAGATGCAGTACTATCAGTACGATTACACGAGCGCCGGCGACGGCTTCCACGTGACCGCCTCCGGGGACCTCGACGGCGACGGGATCCGCTCCTACTTCGAGCTCGGCGGTCGCGTCCAGAGCGGCATCCTGACCGTGTCGCCGAGGATCGAGGAGACGGACCCCGACGAGTGATCGGATTCTGGTAGAACCAATCCGAGATGGGTCCGACCTTCCCGACGCTCGCCGCTGCGATCGAGGACGCCGCCAAGGCCGATCCGACGCTCGGCTTCCGCTTCGTCTCGGACGACGGCGTCCCCGGCTTCGGCAGCAGCACGACGAGCGAGGCCTCGTTCTCGTACACCGCCCTCGAGCGCGCCAGCGCGCGCTACGGCGGCGCGCTCCAGGCGCTCGGCCTGAAGAAGGGCGACCGCGTCGCTCTGATCTGCCCGGCGAACGAGGACTTCGTCCTCTGCTTCTTCGGGGCGATCCGCGCCGGCATCATCCCGGTGCCGATCTACCCGCCGCTCGGCCTCGGGCAGCTCCAGGGCTACCTCGACAACACGCGCCACATCGTCAAGAAGAGCGGCGCGCGCGCGCTCGTGACCACGGCGCAGATCAAGCGCCTGCTCGGCACGGTGCAGGCCTCCGCGCCGGCGCTCGAGCAGGTCGTCGCGGTCGAGGCCGTCCGCGAGTCGCTCGAGGCGCTCAAGCCCGAGAAGATCGGCCCGAGCGACGTCGCGTTCCTCCAGTACACGAGCGGCTCGACCTCGCGCCCCAAGGGCGTGACGCTCACCCACGAGAACCTGATGGCCAACGTGCGCTGCATCATGCAGGACGGCCTGCGGGTGACGCCGGAGGACCGCGGCGTCTCGTGGCTGCCGCTCTACCACGACATGGGGCTCATCGGCTTCGTGCTCTCGCCCGTCGTGCACCGCGTCCCCGTCGTCTTCTTGCCGCCGCTTTTGTTCCTGAAGCGGCCGGTCTCGTGGTTCCAGGCCTTCACGCGGCACAAGGGGACCATCGCGTACGCGCCGAACTTCGCGTTCGCCCTCTGCGTGAAGCGGATCCGCGATCGCGAGCTCGAGAAGATCGACCTGTCGAGCTGGCGCGTCGCGGGCTGCGGCGCCGAGCCGATCCGCCCGGAGACGCTCGAGGCGTTCGCCGAGAGGTTCGCCAAGGTCGGCTTCGCCTCGAAGGCGCTGCTCCCGTCGTACGGGATGGCCGAGTCGTCCCTGGCGATCTCCTTCTCGAAGCTAGGCGCGGGCGTCGAGACCCTCTCCGTCGACGGCGACACCCTCTGGGCCGAGAACGTCGCGAAGATCGTCCCCGACGACGCCGCCGGCGCCGTCCGCCTCGTGTCGTGCGGCCCGAGCTTCCCGCTCCACGAGGTCCTGGCCTTCGCCCCCGACGACGCGACCGGCGACGCGCCGCTGCCGCCCGACCACGTCGGCGAGCTCCGCATCAAGGGGCCGAGCGTGATGAAGGGCTACTGGGAGGACGCCGAGCGGACGAAGGAGTCGTTCGCCGGGGCGTGGCTCAAGACGGGCGACCTCGGCTTCGTCCACGACGGCGACGTCTACATCTGCGGGCGCTCGAAGGAGGTCATCATCGTCAACGGCCGCAACTACTACCCGCAGGACATCGAGTGGGAGGCGAGCCGCGCCGAGGGCGTGCGCAAGGGGAACGTCGTCGCGTTCGGCGCGCGCGACAACATCGAGCGCGATCGCGAGCGCGTCGTCGTCGCGTTCGAGTGCCAGGACGCGCCCGCCGACGGGCGGGACCTCGCGGCGGAGAAGCACGCGGTCGTCCAGTCGGTGCGCAAGCTCGTCCAGGAGGGCATGGGCCTCACCCTCGACGACGTCGTCCCGCTCGCGCCGGGCGTCCTGCCCAAGACGTCGAGCGGCAAGCTCCAGCGCGCCAGGACGCGCGAGCTCTACGAGGCCGGCGAGCTCGCGCAGCGGAGGGCGCCGCGCGCCGAGGACAAGCTCGGCGTGCTCAAGGAGGCGGCGAAGAGCCAGCTCTCTTACTTCAAGCTCGCCGTCCTCGGCGGGCGCAAGAAGACCTGACCCGCCGGCGAGGTCGCCGGTCGTCAGCGCGAGGAGACGTCGAAATGTCGGTCATCTATCGACGAGCGGTGCGCTTCGAGGAGGTCGACGCGGCCGGGATCGCGTTCTTCGCGCGGTTCTTCAACTGGTGCCACGAGGCGATGGAGCGCTTCTACGACGACGTGCCGGACGGCTACGTCGGCCTCATCACCCGCCGACGCGTCGGCTTCCCGGCGGTGCACCTCACGGCGGACTGGAGATCGCCGCTCCGCTACGGGGACGTCGCGAACATCGAGACGTCCGTGACGCGGATCGGCACCACGTCCGCGACCCTCCGCTACGTGCTCACGCGCGAGGCCGACGGCGTCCACGTGGCGACGATCGAGCACGTGACCGTCGCCACCGACCTCGACACGATGACGAAGCGGCCGCTGCCCGACGACTGCCGCGCCCTGCTCGAACGGCACCTCTCCCCTCCGGCGTGAGGTCGTTCACGTCCCGGGCTTCGGCGGAGCGTGTGACGGGGCCTTCACGCGCTCGCTGACGAGCGCGAGCAGCCCGTTGCGATCGATCGGCTTCTCGAGCGTCGGGTTCGGGACGCGCGCGAGGAAATCGCGCGCGGCCTGGGTGAAGGCGCCGCCCGTGAGGAACACCACGCGCGGCGCGTGCTCGGGGAACTCCTCGCGGATCCGGACGTAGAGCTCCATCCCGGTGACCTGCGGCATCATCAGGTCCGAGAAGATGACGTCGAACGTCGCGCCGGCCCGGAGGCGCTCGAGCGCCTCGACCGCGCGCGTCGTCGTGACGACGTCGTGCTGCGAGGAGAGGACGCGGCGGATCGCCGAGCCGAGCATCGGCTCGTCGTCGACCACGAGGATACGGCCTCGGCGCTGCGACACGGGCGCGCGCGCGGGCGTCTCTTCACGCGCCCTCTGCGCGCCGGCCGCGCGCGCCGCCGGCAGGACGACGCGGAACGTCGTCCCCTCTCCGACGACGCTCTCGACCTGGATCTCGCCGCCCATCTGCGCGACGATCCGCCGGCAGATCGGCAGCCCGAGGCCGGTGCCGATGCCGGGCGGCTTGGTCGTGAAGAACGGAGTGAAGAGGTTCGGCAGCGTCTCGGCCGAGATCCCGGCGCCCGTGTCGGACACCTCGACCACCGCGCGCCCCTCGGCGTCGGTCCGCGCCGCGACGCGGATCGTGTTCGCGTCGAGGTTCCCCTCCGGGATCGCCTGCGCGGCGTTGACGATGAGGTTCAGGAACACCTGGCCGAGCCGCGCCTCCGAGCCGTCGACGACGGGCACCGGCTGGTAGTCCTTCACCACGCGGGCGCGATGCCGGACCTCGTTGAACGCCATCCGGAGGCTCGACTCGAGCGCGCTCCGGACGTCGGCCTGCCGCGCCGTCGGATCCTCGTGCCGCGAGAAGATGCGCAGATCGCTGACGATCTCGCGGACGCGCGCGACGGCCGAACGGGCGTCGGCGGTGGTCGCCCTCAGCTCCGCGTCGTCGCGGCGCTCGGGCTCGCGCCGCAGCATCTCGTGCAGGAGCTCGAGGTTCAGGAGCGCGGCGCCGAGCGGGTTGTTGATCTCGTGGGCGACCCCGGCGGCGAGCATGCCGACGGACGCCATGCGGTCCGAGATCATGACCTGCTCCTGGGCGGAGCGCTCCGGCGTGACGTCGCGGAACACGCCGACGGCGCCGGTGATGGATCCGTCCGACGCGCGGAGCGGGCGCGCGCTGACGCTCAGCCACGCGTCCTTCACGTGGGCGTTGCGGAGGCACCGCTCCTCGCGATCGACCTCGGTCCCGGCGAGCGCCTTGACGAGCGCCTGATCGGCGCCGTCGGCGAGCGTCGCCCGATCGGGCAGGTAGATCCCGTAGTGCCGCGGCCAGTCGGCGAGCTCGATGTCCGCGCGAGGCATCTTGAAGACGGCGTCCGCGCCGGCGCTCCAGACGACGATCCGGCCGGCCGTGTCGACCACGACCACGCCGTCCGGCACCGCCTGCAGGACGCTGCGGAGGAGGCGCTCGGATCGCTCCGTCTCGGCGCGTTGCCGCTCGAGATCCAGCTCGGCGAGGCGCTTCTCGCGGCGCGTCTCGGCCTCGCGGAGCTCGCGCTCGATCGCCGGCGCGAGGCGGGCGAAGCGGCCCTTCACCATGAAGTCGTGGACGCCGGCCTTGAGCGCCTCGACGGCGGCCTCTTCGGTGATCGTCCCGGACACGATGATGAAAGGGAGATCGCCCGCGACCTCGCGGACGATCCCGAAGGCCTGGAGCCCGTTGAACGTCGGCAGCGCCCAGTCCGAGATGACGATGTCCCACGGCCCTCGCGCCAGCGCCTCGCGGAGCCCCTCGGGCGTCGAGACGTGGACGCAATGGGCGTCGAAGCTCCGCTTCAGCTCCCGCAGGAGCAAGAGCGCGTCGTCGGCTTCGTCCTCGACGACGATCGCTCGAAGCGGCCTCGATGCGTCGTTGCTCCCCACCACGTGCACCATCATACGGATAGCGCGGCGCCGCGGCCAGGGCGATCCCGAGAGGGCGGCGCAGGGCGCCGCGCGGCTCACTCGGGCGGAGAGCCGGCGCGCGACGCGGCCCATGTGCGACGAATCGCCCGGCGGACGCGGACCGCCGGACGGCGCCGCTCGGGCCTCGGGGAGCCTCCCCTCCGACGGGATCGGCCTCGGCCGGCGGCCCGGGCCCGCGGCCTCTCGAGCGGCGCGTCAATCCTGGACGGACGCTTCGATCGGCACGTCCGGCGCCCGCGCGGGGGCGGTCCGCGGGAGCGCCACCAGCTCGAGGGGATCCTCGCCCGACCTCCGGAGCTCCATCACGCGGCGCACCATGAACAGACCGAGCCCGAAGAGCGCGATGCACGCCCACTGCGCGGGCGTGAACGAGCCGTAGCGCGGGTCGGCGTTGTCCATGTCGCGGATGCGGAGGAAGTCCATCGCGAAGCGCACCGGCGCGTACGCGAGCGCCACCACGGCGATGTACGAGCCCGTCGTCAGCTTGCGCCGCCACGTGAGCGCGATGAGCGTCGCCAAGACGACCGTGAACATCATCTCGAGCAGACCGAGATCGAAGTGCGGCGAGCTCCCGTAGCGGAGCTCGATCGATCCGAGGTGGATCGTGCGCGCCGGATCCGCGGGGCCGAAGGCGACCGCGAGCAGATGGTCCGCCGGCGCCTTCATGCCCTGGTGGTCGTGGACGACCGCGCAGCCGCTCCGCCCGAAGATCCACGCGACGGGGAAGACGCTCAGGATGAGGTCGCAGAACGGCATGATCGGCATCGTGCGTTCGCGGCGCTTGAACTTCGAGATCGTGAAGAACGGCGTCCGGTAGACGGGCACGGCCTCGTAGAACTTCCAGAGGAGGACGCCGATCAAGCCGCCGACGAACCCGCCGAACGAGGACAGACCCTCCCAGAGGAGGAAGATCGACCACGGGCGCTTCAGCACCTCGGCCGGGTGGTAGAAGATCTGATCGAGCATGTGGCCGCCGAGGAACCCGGCGACGAGCATCCACGTGATGAACGAGTTGAGCTTGTCGAGATCGAGCCCGCGCTGCTTGGCGCGACGGGTCGCGAGCCAGGTGCCGATGATGACACCGGTGGCGACGAGCAGCCCGAACGGATGAAGCGTCAGCGGCCCGAGCTTCAGGTCGGGGACGTGGATGTAAGGGATCATCGATCGGTCGAGTCTCGGGGGCTCTGGGGAGCGCGGTCGGCCGGCGCCTCGGTCTTTCTATCACGGGGACCGGAGATGACGATGGCGTCCTTGTCGCCGGCCTTCGCGCCCGGGGTCACCACGACCTCCCAGCCGTCGCACGCGCGGTGGTAGAGCTCGCGGTCCTTGCGCGCGTCGGGGCACGCGCTCGAGGGGAAGCGCCGCTCGAGCGCGCCCTCGAGCCGCGCCATCGCGTGGACCTCGGCCTCCGTCCGGTCCTCGGCGGACGACGAGTCGAGGCGGACGATCTGGTCCGCCTCCGCCCAACGCACGAACATGTCGCTCCCTTCCACGCGTCCGCCGCGGACGACGCCGCCCTCCTCCTCCACGCCGATCTCGAGGGTCAGGAGGCGCGACTCGCGCTCGGGGCGCGTCGGCAGGAGGAAGAAATAGTCGTCCTCGCGCCGGGCGGGCACCCCGCCCCAGGTCGGCGCGTCCTTGCCGAGCAGGAGCGCGCGCAGCTTGAGCGGCGCGTCCGCGCGCGGGGCGCCGTAGACGTCGTCGTCGAGGAGCACGCCGACGGCCGAGAGGATCCCCTCGCCCACCGCGCGCCGCTGGACCGCCGCGGCCTCCAGCTTGGCGTCGTCGTAGCGGACGCGCCGCGCGATGTCGCGCAGCTCCGCGTCCTGCATGCTCGACCCGAACGCCGCGAGCAGCGCGAGCGCCGCGTCGGCGTGCGGCCCGTCGGGCAGGTCCGCGAGGTAGCGGCGGATCCCCTCGCGCGACTCCTGCGCCGCGGCGAAGTAGCGCGGCTCCTCGTCGTCGAACGCCGCCCGCACCTCGGGCGCCCAGGTGCCGGAGGGGTGGCGCTCGAGGTAGCGCTTCGCCCGGGCGAGGCGCGTCCCCTCCGCCGCCGCGACGCGGAACGCGCGGTAGTCCTCGAGGTCGTCCGCCGGCGCGAGCGTCGGCCGGAGCTCGGCGCAGCCGGCCGAGGACGCGGCGCAGCCGGCGAGCGCCGCGGAGAGCGCGAGCGCGCCCGCGCGCGGCCTCACGGCGCGGCCTCCTCTTCTTCTTCGGTCGCGGCGTCGACGTCGAAGCCGGGCCCGGTCCTGTCCCCGGGGGCGATCTTGCAGAACTCGCACTCGCTCGGGGTGGAGGGCGACACGTCGTCGACGTACGTCGCGTAGGCGCCGCACGAGGCGGCGGCGAGCCTCCGGATGCACACCTCGCCGTCGTGGCGGAGCGGCTGGCAGGTCGCGGGGATGACCGTCTCGACCTCGCTCTCGGGATCGCACGCGCGGCGGCAGCGCGCCGTCTCGAGGCCGCACTCGGCGCAGCGCTCGCAGTCCATGTCCTTGCGCGCGAGCGCGTACGCGAGCGGATCGAGCGCCGTCACCTCCGTCCCGCAGCCGCCGACGTCGCCGGCCGTCGGCGCCATGCTGAGGACGCCGAGGACGGCGGCGACCAGCGCGCCGGGGACGAGCGAGCGCTTCACGGCAGCACCTCGTAGGTGCCGATCAAGCCGAGCTGACCGCTGAGCACCGGGTACGTCGCCGTCGCGACCTCGCGGGTGCCCGTGCCGTAGAACACGTCGCCGACGATCTCGGCGACCACGCCGAGCCCGCCGCGGAAGAAGAAGACGCCGCCGAGCGCGCCCTCGAGCCCCAACGTCGGGTCCGGCGTGAGGACGAGCGGGATCCCGGCGCGCAGGAACGCGGCGAGCGCGCCCTTGCGCCGCCAGCCGAAGTACGACGGCGTCATCACGACCTGGCCCACGCCCTCGACGCCCACCGTCGTGCGGAGCGCGGCGCCGTGCTGGTAGCCGAGCGGGTTGCCGAGCGTCATCGCGAGGCCGAGGTCGACGTACGCGTTGGTCCGCGACACCGACTCGGCGTCGCCGCCGAGCGGCGTCGAGAGGCGGTACGGGTTGTTGAAGCGCAAGCCGGTGCCGGCCATCGCCGTCGCGAGGAGCTGCACGTAGCCCGGCTTGGACGCGAGCGGCTCGTCCGCGGGCAGGCGCGCCGGCGCGTCCTCCTCCGCGCCCGGCTCGAGGTCGTCCCCCGCGTCCGCGCGCGCGACGGACACGACGCACGACGCGCAGGCGAAGGCCCAGGTCACGAGCGCGGCGCGGCGCCTCCCGAGCGCCCTCACCCGCGGCTCACTCCGTCCCTCCCGAAGCCGGCGCCCCGTCGGCGTCGGACTCGGCGCGACCGCGTACCCCGCCGCCGCGGTCGACGCGGACCTTCGGCTTCGCGCCGAGCAGCGCGAGCTGCCCGCACGCCGCGCTGACGTCGTCGCCGCGCCGCCTGCGGATGAAGCACGAGTACCCCGAGCCGACGAGCACGCGCTGGAAGGCGAGGACGCCGGTCATGTCCGGGGGCCCGAGGGTGGAGGCCTCGATCGGGTTCATCGGGATCAGGTTCACCTTCACCGGGAGGCCGGCGAGCAGCTTCGCGAGCTTGCGCGCCTCCTCGGCGGTGTCGTTCTTGCCCGCGACGAGCGTGTACTCGATCGTGATCCGCCGGCGACGCGGGAGCGGGTAAGCGCGGAGCGCCTTCATCAGCTCGGCGAGCGGGTACTTCTTGTTGATCGGCATGAGCCGCGAGCGCGTCTCGTCGTCCGCCGCGTGCAGCGAGATCGCGAGGCCGATCTGCCCGTTGAAATCCTGGCCGAGGCGCGCGATCTCCGGGACGAGCCCGCTCGTCGAGACCGTCACCTTGCGCGTCGACAGGTTGATGCCGTCCGGGTGCGTCAGGAGCCGGAGGGCGCGCACCGTCGCGTCGTAGTTGTGGAGCGGCTCGCCCATCCCCATGAGCACGACGTTGCGGATCTGCTCGCGTTCGTCGAGGCGCGCGCGCCCGACGAGGACCCGCGCGACGATCCTCGTCGGCGCGCATGTGGCGCTTGAGGCCGGCGACGCCGCTCGCGCAGAAGACGCAGCCCATCGCGCAGCCGACCTGGGTCGAGATGCACTGGGTCACCGGGACGGGCCCGTCGTCGGCCGGCGGATCGTCCTCGTCCTCCACCGCGGCCGCCGCGTCGGCGTCCACCTCGACGGGAGACGGCAGGTCGGACGTGCCGCCGGAGACGCGCGGGATGAGGACGGTCTCGACGTTCGCGCCGTCGCCGAGCGAGACGAGGAGCTTTCGGGTGTCGTCGGCGGCGCGGCGCTCGCTCACGATCCCCAGCACGCCGCCGAGCCCGTCCTCGGCGAGCTTCGCCCGCAGCGGCCCGGGCAGATCGCTCATCGCCGCGGGATCGGTCACGCCGCGCGCCTGGATCCAGCGGAAGACCTGCTTGCCGTGGAACGCCCGGCCGCCCAGGCGCACGAGCTCCGCCGACCACTCCTCGGGGGTCCGGGCGAGCGGCCTCGGCGCCGCGTCTGCGTTCGAGCGTGCCACGGGGAGATCCTACCTCGCCTCGTCGTCCCTGGGGTCGCTCGCGGCACCCCCGGCCGCGGCGGCGGCGCCGGCCTTGGCCTCCTCCCAGTAGCGGTCGAGCACGTCGAGCGGGAGGTTCGGCTGGTCGCCGTCGGGCCCGCCCCAGCCGCCGTGCTCGGCCTTCACCCGCGCCTCGACGTGGGCGAACCGGCGCGAGAACTTGTCGATGGTCCCGCGGAGCGCGGCCTCGGCGTCGACCTTCACGTGCCGCGACAGGTTCACGAGCGCGAAGAAGACGTCGCCCATCTCCTCTTCGATCGCGGCCTGGTCGCCGGACGCGATGGCGCGGTCGAGCTCGCCGAGCTCCTCCGCGACCTTCGCGCGCGAGCCCTGCGCGTCCGCCCAGTCGAAGCCGACGCGGCGGACCTTCTCGCCGATGCTCTGCGCGCGGACGAGCGCCGGCAGGCTCCGCGGCACCCCGGCGAGGATCCCCCGCCCCTTCTTCTCGCGCGCCTTGATCTGCTCCCAGTTCCTGAGGACCTCGTCGGCCGTCTCGACGTCGAGATCGCCGAAGACGTGCGGGTGGCGCGTCACGAGCTTGTCGACGATCCCGGCGATCGCGTCGTCGATCGCGAAGGCCTTCTCCGCGCGCGCGAGCTCGGCGAGGAACACGACCTGGAGCACGAGGTCCCCGAGCTCCTCGCGGAGCGCGGCGCGGTCGCCCGAGTCGATCGCGTCGACGACCTCGCAGGCCTCCTCGAGGACGTACTTCCGCGTCGTCTCGAACGTCTGCTCGCGGTCCCAGGGGCAGCCGCCCGGCCCGAGGAGGCGCCGCGTCACGCCGACGAGGCGCGTCAGCGTGGCGCCGTCCTGAAGCTCGAGCGTGGGCACGGGCCGCGGCGCGTGCTCGTCGAAGCGGGGGATCTCGGCCGGCGGGTCGGACATGCGCGGGGCTTACCACGGAGTCGCGCCTCCGTCTCACCGGCGTCGCGCGACGCCCGGCGATTCCGGCGCTCGAGCGTGGAGCGCCGGTCCCCGACGCCCGCGCGAACGGCGTCCAGCGCGGAGGCGCGCGAAGCGACGCGGGCGACGGCGGCGCGGC
>JAHBWF010000102.1 GCA_019637105.1 Labilithrix sp. | reverse complement strand
CTCACCGTTCAGGTCGAGCGACGCGCCCCTGCCGCTCTCGTCCATGACGACGATGACGTTCTTGAACGGCCTCTTCGCGGACGGCGTCATCGTGACCTCGGCGCGCGCGGGCTTCGGACCCCGCACGACGCGCTCTCCCGCGAGCACGAGGACGAACGACCAGATCGAGTGCTGAACGGCGAAGCCGTTGGTCGCCTCTCCGCGCTTGAGGAGCAGGACGGCGACGATGACGAAGATCGGCGTCGCCTGACCGAGCGCGTGGCGGAGCCGGCCCTTCAGGTCGATCCGCGCCCTCGAGCTCTTCGCGAAGGGCGGCATGTTGATCGCGACGAGGCCGATCGCGCAGAAGGCCGCCGGCGCGACGAGCATCGGCGCGTAGAAGGGCAGCACGGTGTTCGCGTCGCCGACGTTGCCGAGCATCTTGTCGAGGTCGAACAGGTTCAGCGCCAGGTCGAAGATGACGTGGAAGCTGGCGCCGACGAACGCGGCCGCGACGAGCATGACCGTCCAGACGACGCGCCCCACGATCCGTCCGAAGAACGCGACGTGGAGGACGGCGACGACGCCGATCGCCCAGATGGAGCCGACGATCGCCCACGCGACGAGGCCCATCCGCGGCCGGGCGGTGTTCGTCCCGAGGAGGAAGGCGAGGACCCCCGCGATCTTCACGACGACGAGCGCGCGGTTCGCGCCGCCGAGCTCGTCGCGGAGCTTCGCGCGGAGCTCCGCGAGCCGGCCCTTCACCTTGGCGAACACGACGCGAATACAACCACGTCCGCGGACGCCGGGGAATCGCGGCAGCTCCGGCGCGGCGGGCGAGCTCGCGTCGTGCCGCTAGATCTTCCGTAGCTCTTCGACGAACTCCCAGTCCGCGATGAGCCCCTTGCGGAGGAGGATCGACAGCAGCGCCGCGACGACCGGCTCCCAGCGCACCTGATCGCCGAGGATCTCGCGGGCGTCGGCGCCGTGCGCGGTCGCGCGGAGGGCGCTCACGAAGTCGCGCGCGGTGAGCCCCTCGGCGGGGCTGGCCTCTTTCTTCTTCTTCGCCGGCAAGGAGATCGTCGTGCCGTCGAGGAGCGTGAGGTTCACCATGCGCGGCCGGCGGCGCCCGGGCTCCGACTCGTCCGAGCGCGGCGGCGGCGGCTTGCGCGGCGGCTCGTCGGCGCCGGCGCCCCCGGGCGGCGGATGTGAACGCGCGGTGCTCGGCGGCGCCTCGTCGGGCGTCGGCGGCGGCACGGAGCGGCGCGCCGCGGGCGGCGACGACCGCGGAGGATCCGGCTGCGTCGCGACCGGCGGGGTGGCCGGCGCGGCGTCGTTGCCGCGCGCCGAGGCGCGGCCATCTCGCGTGGTGGTCGGCGGATCGACCCGCGTCGGCGGCGCCGGGACGTCGAGCACCGGGGCGGAGGTGACCGGCTCTCCGTAGTAGACGCGGATCGCGCTCCGGATGTCCGACGCGGAGGCGATCATCGGCCGCGCGGGGAGGTTCGCGAGGCGCGAGACCTCCTGGAGCGCCGCCTCGTTCGTCGGGTCGTCCATCGCGACGTAGAGCGTCTCGCCCTGCCCCTTCACGTGGCGGACGAAGATGGGGATGAGGCAGTACTTCTCCGCGACCTCCCGCGAGAGGCGGTTCAGGAGCTGGCGCGAAAAATCGATGTGGTAGAGCGACACCCACGGGACGCTGAGCTGCAAGCTCAGGGTCTGCGTGAGCTGCGCTTCGCTGATCCAACCGCGCTCGAGGAGCTCCTGCCCGAGCTTCTTCCCCGCCTCGCGCGGCGAGCCGAGCACCTCGCCGAGCTGCTCGGCGGTGATGACCTTGCTCTCGACGAGCAGCTCGCCAAGAAGGACGCGCCTCCCGCTCGTCCCCTCGGACGACGCCTCGGGAGCGCCGGATGGGGAGGAGGGCCTGCTCGGATCGCCGACCACGTACCCATGCTAGCGGGACCTACCCCGGGAGGGGCAACAACCGCGGGAGCGGATCCTCTCGAGCTCGCGCGCGCCCCGCCGCCCGCGCCGCGCCGGGCGGACCGGCCGCCCGCGGCTGAGCTCCCGCCGGGGATTCCCCGGTTCCTGGCGGCGAAGACTTACCGTTTCCGGCGGGTTATCCGCGTGATAGCTTCGCTCTTCCGGGGCGAGTGGAATGCGGCAATGTCCTCAGTGCCAGAGCGCGTGCGAAGAGACGCACAAGTTCTGCCCGACGTGCGGCTTCCCCGTCGGAAAGGTCGCCGCGCAGCCGGACGATCCGCTCGTCGGCCGGACGCTCCCGGGCGGCTACGTCATCCTCGATCTCGTCGGCATCGGCGGGATGGGGCGCGTCTACCGCGCCGAGCAGACAACCTCAGGCCGCACCGTCGCGGTGAATCATCCATCCCGCACCTCGTCGGTGAGGAGAACGCCGCCGCGCGCTTCATCACCGAAGCGCGCGCCGCGAGCCGCCTGAATCACCCCAACTCGGTCGCGGTCATCGACTTCGGCAAGACGGAGGACGGTCAGCTCTACCTCGTCATGGAGTTCTTGCGCGGCAAGGACCTCGCGCGCGTCCAGTACGAGGAGGGGCCGCTCTCGTTCCGGCGCATCGTGAGCCTGCTGAAGCAGGTGCTCGCGGCGCTCTCCGAAGCGCATCACCTCGGGATCATCCACCGCGACCTCAAGCCCGAGAACATCATCCTCGAGCAGATCCGCACCGGCGGCGACTTCGTCAAGGTCGTGGACTTCGGCCTCGCGAAGATGCGCATCGACGCGGCGCAGACGAACATCACGAGCCCCGGGATCGTCTGCGGGACGCCCGAGTACATGAGCCCGGAGCAGGGCCGCGGCGACCCGCTCGACGCGCGCTCGGACCTCTACGCCGTCGGCGTCATCTTCTACCAGCTCCTCACGGGGCGCCTCCCGTTCGAGGCCGAGAGCCCGACGCAGGTCGTGCTCATGCACATCACCGAGCAGCCGGACGATCCGCGCGCCGTCGTCCCCGAGCGGAGCATCCCCTCGCTCCTCGCCGACGTCTGCCTGATGGCGCTCGCCAAGGATCCCGCGCACCGGTTCGGCAACGCCGACGAGTTCGCCGAGGCCCTCGGCGACGCGCTCACGCAGATCGAGTCGAGCGTGCCGAAGGCGATCGCCGCGTCCGCGACGGTCAAGTGCGCGGCCTGCGGCGCGCAGAACCCGGGCGGGCAGAAGTTCTGCGGCGAGTGCGGCCAGTCGCTGTCCCTCGCGTCGCCCGTGCCGGTCCGCGTCGACCCGACGGCGGCGACGATGAGCCCGCCCAACGCCCAGCGCGCGCCGGCCCCCGAGGCGATGGAGTCCGGGACGGGCAAGCGCCCCGTCCTCGCCGACGGCGCGCGCGCTCAGTTCCCGCTCGAGTTCGTCGGCCGCGACGAGGATCTCCTCTGGCTGCAGGATCGCCTCGCGGACGCGAAGAGCTCGCTCGTCGGCGCCCGCATCGTCGGCGACGTCGGCATGGGCAAGACGCGCCTCCTCGGCGAGTTCCTCTCGGCGGTGAAGTCCGAGAAGAACCTCGTCATCGAGGTCGGCCCCGATCCCGCCTGGGCCGAGGTCGGCTACTTCGCCGTTCGCCGCGCGATCACCAAGCTCGCGAACCTGCCGAAGGACGGCGGCGCCGCGAAGGACTGGGTGGCCGCGGGCGCCGAGGCCCGCCGCGGGCTCGCCGACATCTTCGAGCACGGCGGCCGCGGCGAGCTCTCCGCCGACGAGCTCCGCTTCGCCGTCGCCGAGGCGCTCCGCTGGGCGATCGTCCGCGCGAGCGAGCGCGCCGAGGGCAAGAAGGTCATCGTCGCGGTCGACGATCTCCACGCGATCGACGGCGCGAGCCGGACCGCGTTCGCCGACGCCGTCGGCGAGCCGCCGCTCGTGCCCTCGTTGCTCATCGTGAGCTACCCGCCGGGGCACGACCCCGGCTGGCCCGCCAGCACCGCGTCGGCGCGCGTTCTGATGGGGCTGCCCCCGGCGCTCGTGTCGAAGCTCCTCCAGGGCACGAACAGGCCGAGCTCGCAGATCGGGGGCCGCGGCATCGCCCCGCTGTACGTCGACCAGCTCATGCGATTCTCGCGCGAGCAGGGGGGCCGCGCGCCGACCCGGCTCGCCGACCTCATCGCGCTCCGCGTCGAGCGCCTGCCGCCCGACGCGCGCCGCGTGCTGCAGGCGATCGCCGTCTACGGCGACAACGCCGACAACGAGATCGTCCGCAAGATGGTCACCGAGGGGACGAACCTCGAGGAGGCCGAGGCCGCGCTCGTGGCCGCGGGCATGATCGAGCCGCTCGACGACGGCGCGACGCGCCACCGGAGCGCGCACCCCTTGATCCGCGACGTCGTCCTGGCGACCATCCCCGCCGCCGTCCGGCGAGGCCTCCACGCGTCGTGCGCCGAGATCGGCGAAGAGATCGGGATGTCGATCGAGGCGCGCGCCCTCCACGAGTACAACGCGCAGCGCACCTTCCAGGCGCTCATCCTGCTCGAGCAGGTCGCGACCCACGCGGCGAACCGCGGCGACCTCGGCGGCTCGATCTCCTCGCTCCGCCGCGGCCTCGACCTCGCCCGGCGCGAGCTCTTCCGCGGCGAGCTCGACGATCCGATGCGCGCGGTGCTGATCTTCGCGCGGAAGCTCGGCGAGTCGCTCACCGCCGCCGGGCAGTTCACCGACGCGGAGGGCGTGCTCCGCGAGGCGCTCGACATGGCGGGCCCGAGCGGCTCGGACCGCGCCCGCGTGCTCGGCGCCCTCGCGCAGGTCTCGGCGATCCGCGACCGCAACGACGAGGCGCACCGTTACTTGCTCGAGGCCCTCGAGCTCGCGTTCACCTCGGGCGCGCACGAGCTCTTGCACTCGCTCGAAGACCTGAAGCGGTCGATCGCCGTCTGAGCGCCCGGCGCTGCGGCCGCCGCCCGCCGTTCAGCGCGCGACCGCGACGAGCGGACGGCGCGGCGCTCGCTCCGGCGAGATCGCGACGCGCGACGTCTTCTTCATCGCCGAGAGCTCGACGACGTCGTGCGCGCAGAAGACCCGCACCTCTCCCCCGTGCAGCTTCACGAGCTGGCGGAGGCGGCGCTGGTTGTCGAGTCGCTGCTTGCGATCGACCTCGGTGAGCCACTGGTACAAACGCAGGCTCGGGGGGCAGCGCCTCCGGCGCAGGTCCATCTCGCCGCGGTGGAAGTAGGCGTCGCCGCAGTGCAAATACCAGTGCGATCGCCCCTGGATCGCGACGCCCGCGTGGCCGGCCGTGTGCCCGGCGAGCGGCACCAGGAGGATCTCGGGGGGGAGGCCGCGGAGCTCGCGGACCGACTCGAACCCGAACCACCGCTCGCCGCGCGGCTTGTACGTGTGCCAGCGCGGCGCGCTGCTCCATTGCCGCGGTCTGAAGCGCTGACGATCGAGGAACGTCCGCTGCGCGCGCGCCGCGACGCGCTCCGCCTCGAGCAGGTGGACGCGCGCGCGCGGGAAGTCGTCGAGCCCGCCGGCGTGGTCGAAGTCGAGGTGCGTGAGGACGACGTCGGTGACGTCGTCGGCGCGGTAGCCGAGCTGCTCCACCTGGCGGACGGCCGTGTCGGCCTCCCTGAGCCGCGGGCGCGCGAGCACGTCGAGGAACAGCCGGCTCAGGCGCGGGCGCGGATAGCGGACGTCGAGCAAGCCGAGGCCCGTGTCGACGAGCACCAGCCGGTCGCGGAGCTCCACGAGCAGGCAGTGGCAGGCGATCTCGGCCGAGCCGCGCGCGCCTCCGCTCGAGCGTCGACGCGCGGGCGGACACATCGTGACGCATCCGAGGTGAATGATCCGAGTCATCGCGTCCTCCAACACGCCGCGGACCACGCGAGGCGCGGGCGCGTCGTTCGAGCGAGGTCCCGAGGGACACGCCGCGCGCCCCGGGGCGCGGCGTCTCGAGCTCTTCACGCATGGCACGACCCGTACCGCCGGCGCCGCTTCGCGGGATCGTCGTAAGTGCGCGTATCCACCGTCTCTGTGAACGCGCGTCGGCCCGTCGAGGCTGTGGCGACTCTGCGCGCGCCGGCCGCCGGTGCGTAAACCGAGGTCCCGTCACCGAGATCCCAGTGCAACCCCCGCGCGCGGCGCCGGCCGAGCCGCTCGACGCCCCCGATCACAGGACCGGAACGTTCGCGAGGCGCACGGGTCGGCCGTCGGTCTTGACCCGCATGAGCGCGTAGGGGCGGACACGCTCGTCGTGCCCGTCGTGGTACCGAGGCTGGCGATTGCGCTGGTTCACCGTGAAGTACAGCCAGCCGTCCTGGGTGAGGTGAATCGTGTCCGGCCAGACGACGCGCGGATCGTGGACGAGCGTCTCGACGGCGCCGCCGGCGTCGCGCCGGAGGATGGCGTTCTGCTCGTAGCTCGCGACGTAGACGCGGTCCTGTTCGTCGGACTCGAGGCTGCTCGCGGCGCTCTTCTCGCCCAGGTCCTCGACGGTCTCGGCGACCGCGGAGTCGGGGAGCGCCTCGTTGACGAGCGCGTCGATCGAGACCGAGTAGAGCCTCCGGCTCGCGAGCGGGCAGTAGTACAGCCGCTTGCCGTCGGGCGAGAGCGCGATGCCGTCCACGCCCACCGAGAAGCGCTCGCGGGGCTTCCCCGGACGTCGGACCGCGAGCTCGCGGGCTTCGACGAACGGCACGAACGACGGCTCGGCCCGCGTGCTCGGGTGATCGTGCAGGCGCCGCCAGCTCTTCCGCGTCGCGAGATCGACGACGATGATCGCGTTGGGGCCCTTCATCGACGCGTCCGTGACGAACGCGACGCCCGATTTGCCGCGGCGGAGATCGATCCGGACGTCGCTCAAATAGGAGCTCGGGAGCGCGACCGAGGGCGGGAGGGAGATCCGCTCGAGCACGCTCCCGTCGATCGGATCGATCGCGACCAGCTTGGCGGCGCCCGGGATGACCCCTTCGAGCTTCGGGTTGCCGGTGTCGACCACCCAGAGCCGGTTGTTCGGGCCCATCGCGACGCTCTCGACGCTGACGAACGCCTGATCCGCCGGCAGGCCGCCGGGCCAGAGGTTGAGCTCCTCGCTCGGGAAGGGGACGAGGTGTCCGTCTTTGAGCTCCGCGAGCGTGGTCCTCACCGGATCTCCGAGGCGCGGAAAGCTGAGCAGCACTCGGCTGTTGCGCGAGACCGCGACGCCGGTGGGCATCGGCCCGTCGAGCATCGCTTGCACTTCGATCGAGCCGGCGGGGCGGTCTTGCGGGAGGACGTCGGCGGCGTGGGGTGCGGCCTCGTGTCTGCTCGCGGTCTCGCTCCGACAGGACGTGCACACGCACGCGATCGCGATCGCCGCCGCGAGTCGTCGGCTCAGGTGCCCCGAGGCGCGCATGCGGGCCGACGGTGCAACGCGCGCGCCCCAGCGCGCGCCTCGTCGTCGTCCGGCGCGGCTCAGTCAGCGCTCGACGCACGCCGGCAGCTCGCTCGTCCACCCCGTCGCGGTCGCGCTCTCTTCGCTCGGCTCGGGTCCCGCGCGCTCGCCGACGGGGCGGCGCTCGATCGGCGGCTCGATCGGGATCGGGAGGCCGACCCCGGGGGTCCCCGTCGGTCGCTCGGCGCCGGTCTCCGTCGCGCGCATCCCGCTCATCTCGGTGCGCGCCGACTCGTTGCTCGTTCGACCGCCGTTGTCGACGAAGCCGGCGGCGTCGACCGTGCGAGGGCTCGAGGTGCGAGCTTCCGGCCGCATGCTCGCGCTCGTGGCCGTGACGTCGCTGGGACAGCGCGCCGGCGCACGGTCGCAACCTGCGGCAGCGGCGAGGGTGACGACGGCGAAGATCGCGCGCGGTTTCGCCCTGAGAGAGTGCATGTCGCGAGAGCTCTGCACCCGTCGTGCCCGCGGCGCCGGGCGCCTGCGACAACCTGGACCGCAGCGCGCCGCCTCGAGTAGACAGGGAGGGTGCGTCCCCGAGCGATCCGAGCCACGCCACCAGGCATCGCCGTCGTCGCCGTTCTGATCGCCGCGTGCGGTGGTCAGGAGCCCCGCGCCGTGCCTCCGGCGCCGCCCGCGCCGCCGAAGGACCCTCCGCTCTTGGCGCAGATCGCGTCGGCCTGCGCGCGCGTCTCGGCGTGCACGCCCGCGCAGGCCGACGCGCGCTTCCGCGATCCGGGCGCGTGCGTCGACTGGTGGCTCTCGGAGCCCGAGGCCGCCGACAAGGCCGATCCGCTGCGCGCCTGCCTCGCCGACGCCGCCACCTGCGAGAAGGTCTCGGCCTGCATGCGCGGCGGCGGCGACGCCCGCGCCGCCGCGTTCTGCGCGCAGCGCCCCGGCGTCGTGTCGGGGTGCGACGGCGACCGCCTCGTGAGCTGCGCCGAGGACGACGGCCACGAGAGCAGCGTGACCGACTGCGCCGCCATCGGCGCGAGCTGCCGCGAGGTGAAGGCCGCGGGCGGGCTCGTGGTCCGCGCCTGCTGGTCGGCGCAGAGGTGCCCTGCCGGAGCGCCCGAGGCGCGCTGCGACGGGTCGGGCGCGGTGCTCTCGTGCCGCGACGGCGCGTTCGAGCGCGTGCTCTGCCGTCCGGGGACGACCTGCCAGGAGCGCACCGACGAGTCCGGCGAGTCCGTGGCGGCGTGCGAGCTGCCGGGCCGGCGCCGCTGCGACCTCCGCGGGGCGCGCTATTGCGAGGACGATCGGCTCGTCGAGTGCGAGCGCGCCGGACACCCGAGCGCGGCGCGCGTCACCGACTGCCTCGGCTTCGGGCTCCGCTGTACCGGCGTCGGGCCGCGCGCGCGCTGCTCGGTGCCCACGGCCGTCGAATGCGACAGGGAGCTCCTCCCGAAATGCGAGGGCGACGCCGTCGTGTTCTGCGCGGCTGGCCGGCTGGCGAAGGTCTCGTGCAGCGGGATCGGCCTCGGCGCCTGCGAGCCCTCGGCGAAGGGACCGATGGCTGCCTGCGCCCGGGCCCCGCGTCCGGGCGCCGCGCCGGCGTCGACCCCGGCGTCGACGGCGAAGTAGTATTGTCCGCGCCGATGCCGGACGAACCGCCGGACCGATCGAACGTGCGCCCGCCCCACATCTCTCGCTGGGATCTCGACAAGACGTACCTCCGGACGGAGTTCGACACCATGCGCGATCTCGTCCGGACGGCGCTCGAGCGCGCCGACGAGAAGCGCACGAACCCGGGAGCGGCGACGCTCCTCCGGGAGCTCGCGGAGGCCAAGGTCTCGATCCACATCCTCTCGGGGTCGCCCGAGCAGATGCGGCGACGGCTGGAAGAGAAGCTGAAGCTCGACGGTATCGCCTGGGACGACTTCACGCTCAAGCCGAACCTGAAGAACATGCTGCGCCTTCGGTTCCGGGCGCTGCGGGATCAGCTCGGCTACAAGCTGCCCGCGCTCCTCGCCTCGCGCACCGAGGCGGGCGACGCGCTCTCCGGCGTGAGGGAGACCCTCTTCGGCGACGACGCCGAGGCCGACGCGTTCGTCTACTCGCTCTACGCCGACATCATGGCCGGACGCGCGGGGGAGGAGCTCGTGCACCGGATCCTCGAGCGGGGGCGCGTCTACGAAGACGTGACGGAGGCGACCGTGCGCTGCGTCCGGCTGGTGAAGCCCGAGCCGGTCGTCGAGCGCATCTTCATCCACCTCGAGCAGCAGACGCACCCGCGCGATTTTCAGGTCTTCGGCGCCCGCGTGGTCCCGTTCTACAATTACTTGCAAACTGCATATGTCATCCACGAGGACGGCCGCCTCCCCGCCGAGAGCCTCCTCCGCGTCGCCGCGGAGATGGTGACGCTCCACCGCTTCGACGGCGACGCGCTCGCGCGCAGCTACGCGGACGTGGCGCGGCGCGGGCACCTCCAGGGGACGAAGCTGGACGCGCTCGTCGCGGCGCTCCCGGCGTTCGAGGCGACGGCGCCGAGCCCGGCGAAGGACGAGGTCCGCCGGATGGTGGAGCTCCTCCCGCCGCAGGCCGAACTCGCGCGCGCGAAGTGGAAGCCCCCGGAGGAGGAGCCGATGCCGGACTACATCGAGCTCGTCGAACGCCACAACCCGCGCCACAAGAAGCGCAAGAAATAGCCCGACGGCGGCGCAAGAACGGCCGCGCGCGCGACGTCGCCGGCCCCGCGGATCACACCCAGGCGTTGTTCAGGATCTCGCCGACGCCGCCGGCGCCGGGGACGATGTACTGGTGCTCGTCGAGGCCGCGCTCCTCGTCCCAGTGCGTGCCCGGGACGGTGGAGAGCACCTTCGACGGCGAGAGCCCGCGATCGAGGCGCAGCGCGTAGATGCGCGTGTCGGGGTGCTCGTCGAGCACGTTCTTGATGAACTCGGGCGTGACCACGAGGTGCATCGTGATGCAGAGCTTCGGCGTCCCCTCGAGGCGCGTCTTGTAGTGCGTGAGCGCGCCGTTGATCGACGAGCCCGTCGCGCCCATCGGATCGGGCACGAGCAGGATGCGCCCGTCGACGTCCCGGCCGATCTTCGCGTCGTGCCACGTCGCCCCGATGACCTTGCCGTCGGCGTCCGTCGCGCGCGACATGAACAGGTGGTCCTGGCGGACGCCCGCGGGATCGAGCACCTCGTTCAGGAGGTCGTAGACGATCTGCGAGGGCATCGTTCCCGCGCGCGCGATCCCGACGGTCACGCAGTTGGTCGAGTGATCGAGCGCGACGCCGCGGTAGACCGCCTCGGGCGACTTGATGACCATGCGCGTCGGGACCGCCACGCGCTCGCGCGGGAACTCCTGCGCGAGGACGACCTGCGCGAGGCGCTGGTAGAGGGCGCGCACGAGGGCCCCGACCTCCGGCTGGACCGTCTCGCGCGCGCAGAGGCGCGCGAGCTGCGTCCAGCAGACGGGATCGTCCAGCAGGTGCACGTTCGGACCGTACTTGTGCTCGATCTCGGGCGCGCGGTACCGGCTCTGGGCGTAAGCGGACTCGACCATGAGCACGGCCTATACCGCGCTTCATCCGAGGCGTCACTTCGCGTCGTGCGGCGCGTCCGCCTTGGCGGATCGGTCCGAGCGCGGCCCCGCGGGCGTCAGGTCCAGTGGCCCGCGCGGAGCGCGGCGGCGTCGATGACCTTGACCTTCGGCCCGAGCGCCTCGCGGAAGCTGTCCTCGTCCTCGTCGTCCATGATCGCGTCGCCGAAGCCGGCGGCGATCTCCATGGCGGTCGAGAGGATGCGCAGGAACTGCGCGAAGCTCGACGCCGCGAGGGTCGGGTTCCAGCGCTCCTGCCCGCTCATCGCCGTGTAGACGGGGCAGTCGCCTTCGGGATCGAGCTTGGAGACGTCGAGGAAGTAAGGATCGCCCAGGAGCGAGCTCTCGGCGACGACGACCCAGCTCGCCTTCCAGTCGAGCGGGACGGTGCCTCCGTCCTGCGGAGTCTTGATCGCGTCCTGCGCCTTCTCGAGCTCGTTCGCCGGGAGCAGACGGACCCGCTCCACCGGGGTCACCGTCTCGACCTTCGTCGGGTCGGCCGACGTGAGGAAGGCGCGGTAGCGCGCGGGGATCCGGAGCTTCTTGCGCAGGTCTTCCACCAGCGCCTTGTCCGCCTTCCCGAACGTGTGCTCGATCTTCCGCTTCTGAAAGACGGTCTTCAGACCCTCGACCGCATCTGCCAGATCACTGTCCACAGGAGCCTCGTCCGAAATACTCGAAGTCGCCGAGTGGGCCGAACGGCTCCACAGCGAAGGGCACGTACGTTACCACCTCTCGGTCGTCTTCGGGTACCGCTCTTCTTCCGATTCCGAATCGGCCGCGTCTGGCTCGTGTCTGGCTCGTCCGGGGGGCTCGTTCGGGGCTCGTCCCGCCGAGCGCCGAGCTGCGTCGAGCGCGCGATCGGGGATTTGACGGCTCTTTTGGCGTTTCGCCTCGGTACGCCTGGGCTCGGCGCCCGCTCGAAGGTGGCGAGTCGCGCTATCTGAGACATCCGTGCCGACGAGGCCGGCCTCGAGGCCGGTCGTCCGCGCGGCCGCCCCGGCGGTCGCCGTGTCCGTCGACAACGACGGGCGCTGCGCTAAGGTCCGCGCCCGCGATGGACGTCTCGCTCGCGCGTCTGGTGCATGGAACGCCTGCTTTCGACGAGGCGCTCGCGCGCCTCCACGGTCGGGGCGAGACCGACTTCGCCAAGGTCGAGCCGCGCGTCCGCGAGATCCTCGACGCGGTCCAGCGCGAGGGCGATCGCGCGGTCCTGCGCTTCGTGGAGCGCTTCGAGCGCCGCGCGCCGGAGGCCCTCTACGTCCGCGCGTTCGACGGCGAGGCGGCGCTCGGGCGGCTCGCGCCGGCCGCGCGCGGAGCGCTCGAGCTGGCGGCCGCCCGCGTCACCGAGTTCCACCGCCGCGAACGCGCCGCGATGTTCCCGGACCGCGGCTTCCGCTTCGAGGACGAGGGCAAGACGCTCGGGCTCCGCGTCCGAGCGCTCGGGCGCGTCGGCGTCTACGCGCCCGGCGGCAAGGCCCGCTACCCGTCGAGCGTCCTGATGAGCGCGATCCCGGCGAAGGTGGCCGGCGTGAAGGACGTGGTCCTCGCGACGCCGCTCAGCGGGAAGGCCGGCGAGGACGACAGCATCCTCGCGGCGGCGCACCTCTCCGGGGTCTCGGCCATCGTCGACGCCGGCGGCGCCCAGGCCGTCGCGGCGCTGGCGTTCGGCACCGAGAGCGTCCCGCGCGTCGACAAGATCGTCGGGCCGGGCAACGCGTACGTCGCGTGCGCGAAGCGCCTCGTCTACGGCGCCGTCTCGATCGACTCGATCGCCGGCCCGAGCGAGATCCTCGTGTTGGCGGACGAGTCCGCCGATCCCGCCCGCGTCGCCGCGGACCTCCTCTCGCAGGCCGAGCACGACGAGGACGCCTACGCGCTGCTCGTCACCACCTCCGCTGCGCTCGCCGACGCCGTCGACGTCGAGCTCGCGCGGCAGCTGGCGGCGCTGCCGCGCGTGGAGATCGCCGGCGAGTCGTTGCGCCGTCACGGCGCCGTCTTCGTCGTCGCGGATCGCGCCGGCCTCGTCGCCGCGGCGAACGCGATCGCGCCCGAGCACCTGAGCCTCCAGGTCGACGACGCCGAGGACCTGCTCGACGGCATCGGGAACGTCGGCGCAGCGTTCATCGGTCACGCGACGCCCGAGGCCGCCGGGGACTACGTCGCCGGCCCCTCGCACGTGCTGCCCACGGGCGGCGCGGTCCGGTTCGGCTCGCCGCTCGGGGTCCACGACTTCGTCGCGCGCACCTCGCTCATCCGCTACACCGCGGAGGCGCTCCGCAGGGACGAAGCCGACATCTGCGCGTTCGCGCGGCTCGAAGGGCTCGAGGCCCACGCGCGCGCCGTGCTCGTCCGCACGAAGCCCGCGGCTCCGTGACGAGCGCGAGCGATCCTCTCCGGGGGAGCGCGGTCGGGCGCGGGCGTGACGGTCGCGTTCGGCGCGCGTGCGCGCGCTGACGCATCGACGACCGCGCCGCGAGTCACCGTCCTAACGGATCGCGCCGGCGATCGAAGAACCCGCGGCCGATCGCGGCGTGCTCGCGCTGGGAGCGGGAGTTGCATTGAGCTCGCGCGGGGACGGTGCGTCGCCGGGCGTGAGCCCGCGCGTCGCGCTCAAGGAGGTCGGGATGTCTTCGAAATGGTTTGCTCGGCTCGGCTTGACGGCTCTGGTCATCGGGGTCGCCGGCGGCTCCTCCGGCGCGATCGGCTGCGCAGGTGAGCGCGACCCCATCGATCGCGTTCAGGCCAACGCGATCCCGAAGAGCTTCTTCGTCGGCCAGAAGCTCAACGACGCGAGCGACGATCCCGAGTTCTACGCGCGCTCGATGGTCATCGACGTGCCGTACGGCGAGTCGGGCTCCAGCTTCTTGATGTTCACCAACACCATCAACTCCACGGCGAAGATCCGCTGGGCGATCGAGGAGAACAACCTCGTCGGTCGCGTGAGCTTCGAGCGCGTCAGCGGCACGGACGAGAAGGGCCTCCCGTCGCAGAAGGATCCCGAGCGCGATCCGAAGAAGCCGCTCGCGCAGAACGACGGCGTCGTCGTCTACAACTTCCGCATCCTCGGCCAGTTCGACATCCGGCGCGCGTACAACCCGCAGACGGGCGAAGAGGCGAACGTCATCGAGGAGAACTCCACCGACCGGCCCTGGCAGGATCGCGAGTACATCCGCGTCGACTTCTCGCAGAACCTCGTCACCACGGCCTACGACTTCGACACGCTCTCGCTCCTCGGCGTCTACAACGGCATCCGCTACACGCCGATGCAGTTCGACATCCGCAACCCGAACGACGAGAACGCGCCGGTCTACGATCTGTCGAACGGCTACCTGGACGTGACCAACAAGGTCTTCGCCGAGCCGCAGCTCATCAACATCGGCGGGATGCAGCTGCCCGGCTGCCTGCTCCCCAACATCATCCGCGGCGGCACCGAGCCGGCCGGCAACTGCAACCCGAACGAGATCACCGTCCGGCACTCGTTCAAGCGCGTCGTCGACACCGACTACGAGCCGCTCGACTGGGACGGCCAGCGCTTCGAGACCTACGGCGCGTTCACGACCGACCGCAACGGCTACGCCCGCGACTACGGGCTCGCGGACGAGAGCTGGAAGCGCTTCATCAGCCGCTACAACATCTGGGAGCGCAGCCACGCCTACGAGGACCCGGAGAAGATGACGGGCCCGGCGACGTGCACCTCGGACGCCGAGTGCTCGGACGTCGGCGGCGTCACCGGGATCTCGCGCTGCGACACCTACCAGAACAAGTGCACGCTCCCCTACCAGCTGCGCAAGGAGAAGCCCGTCGTCTGGCACTACGCCGACGGGAGCCACCCCGATTTCTTCGACGCGACCCGCGAGGCCGCCGAGGAGTGGGACGTCGCGATGCGCGGCGCGGTTCAGGTCGCCAAATATGCAGAGTGCATGCGGTACGGGAACGTCGTCGACGAGGTCTCGCCGTGCAGCCTGACGTACCCCGGCGTCGTCGACGGCAACTTCGCGGAGGAGGAGGACGCCGTCTTCCTGGTGAAGGAGGTCCAGGCGTGCCGCCGCGACGCCGCGAGGGCGGGGAAGCAGGACCCGGTCGCCGAGTGCGTCGGGCTCGCCGACCAGCTCTCGGACCAGCGCGGCTACTCGCCGGCGGTCCGCGCGCTCGCGAAGATGCCCGAGATGGTCGTCCTCTGCCACAGCCCGGTCGACGCGCTCGATCCCGCGGTCTGCGGGCGGCCCGGCACCGTCGCGCGCCTCGGCGATCTCCGGTTCCACCTCGTGACCGCGGTGGCGACGCCGGAGACCAACTCGCCGTGGGGGATCATGTCCGACGCGAACGATCCGCTCACCGGCGAGCACGTGGCGGCGAGCATCAACGTGTGGACCCACGTGAACGACATCTTCGCCCGCGGGCTCGTCGACACGTTCCGCTACATCGGCGGGGAGCTCACGACCGAGGAGATCACCGACGGCTCGTACGTCAACAAGTGGGTCGAGGCGGCGCGGACGTCGAACGGGCTCGGGCTCGCGCCGGTGCTCGGCGGCGACGAGGTCGACAAGCGCATCGCCTCGGTCGCCGGCGTCTCCGTCGAGCGGTTCAAGGCGCTCGAGGCGAAGAACCAGGCGCGGCGGCCGATGAAGACGAGCCCGCTCTCGACCGGGCGCGGGCGGACGCCGCTCGAGGAGGCGCTCGTCGCCGATCTCGCGCGCGTGGCCCAGACGCGGGCGTCGCTCGACGCGCCGTCGACCTGGGCGCCGATCTACGAGGCGCGGATGAACCAGCTCCGGGGCACGCCGGGAGAGGCGGCGCTCGTCACGCCGGCGATGCAGGAGCTCGGCCGGGCGGCGCTCGGGCAGCCCAACGTGGCGACGCTCGCGGGCAGCTCGGGAGCGGAGAGCGCGCTGTTCAAGGCGTCCTCGCCGCTGCAGGGCTTGAACCCCAAGCTCTCGAGCGCGCTCGAGAACCGCCTCGAGAACGCGCTCGCCGCGCGCGGCGCCTGCGTCATGCAGTACGAGGCGCTCGCGCCGCTCGGCTACGCGGCGCTGGCCGACGTGCTCCAGGACAAGTTCGGTCGCTTCAACCCGAGCGACGACGCGTTCACGCAGCTCGAGCGCGCGAACAGGATGAAGAGCTGGCTCGCGCGCCGCGCGCACTACTCCGTCATCGCGCACGAGATGGGGCACTCGTTCGCGCTCCGCCACAACTTCGTGAGCTCGTCCGACTCGTGGAACTACCGCCCGCAGTACTGGGCGCTCCGGACCAACGCGAAGTCCGTCACCGACGACTGCCCGGCGGACGCGAGCGCCGCGGCGGACGGCGCGAAGTGCATCGGTCCGCGCTGGCTCGATCGCGTCACGCCGAACGAGCAGAAGAACCTCATCGGCATGTGGGCGCAGTCGTCGACGATGGAGTACGTCGGCGAGCCGTCGCAGGACCTGCTCGGCATCGGCGTCTACGACTTCGGCGCCGCGCGGATGTTCTACGGCGACAGCGTGACGGTCTACAAGGACGCGCGCTTCCGGCGCGGGCAGCACCCCGGAGACGTCGCCCAGGATCACCAGAACGACTTCGGCGGTCTGCTCGGCTTCCGGTACGGCCGGTTCTCGAACCCGATCCACTACTCGCGCCTCGACCGGACGGTGGACCTCATCGAGAGGTGCGACGCGGTCGATCCCAACGCCTACCGGCCCGCGAGCTGGGACGAGGCGCGGGACGGCGCGTGGAGCCCGCTCGTCGACGGACACATCGTCACCGACGAGGGCGGGCGCCCGATCAAGTGCACGCAGCCGAAGGTCGACTTCGTCCAGTGGGACGCGATGAAGTCGAGCTCCACGAAGACCCACTCGTACGACGGTCAGAACCGCGTCCGCGTCCCGCACGCGTTCGCGTCCGACAACTGGGCCGACCTCGGCAACGTCGCCGTCTTCCGCCACGACAACGGCGCGGACCTCTACGAGACGATGCACTTCTGGCAGGCGCAGCAGGAGATGAACCACATCTTCTCGTCGTACCGGCGCGGCCGCCGTGACTTCAGCATCTGGGGCTCGTTCCGGCGCACGCTCACGCGCTACCACGAGAAGATGCGCGACTCGGCGAAGGCGATCGGTCTCTTCGTGAACCTCGCGCGCGACACGGTCGTCCACTACAACAGCGCCGGAGAGGATCCGGAGGCGTTCATCGCCGACGTGCTCAAGCAGGTCGCCGTCGAGAGCACGATCGCGAGCTCGGTCGCCTTCGACCAGTTCGCGCACGTCTTCGCGCGCCCGCAGCCCGGCCAGCACGGCTCCGTCGGCGTGGAGGACCCGGGCAACGGCATCACCATCGCGCGCTCGTGGGACGGGATCGGCTTCGCCGACAAGGGGATGACGCCGCTCCTGTCCGTCGCCAACGGCGTCACCGGCGGCTTCGGGACGATCTCGCTCGGCGGCAGGCCGGTCGAGAACGCGCTCGATCGCACCCAGGGCCGCGACTACAACTCCTGGTACACGCTCAACGTCGGCTCGTACTACGAGAAGGCGTACACGGCCTACCTGATGACGGAGTCGGCCGACAACTTCATCAGCCAGAGCCGCGACGACTACGTCGATCCACGCTTCCGCTCGGTCTCGCTCGCCGACGTCTTCCCCGACGGCTTCCGCCGCTGGCTGGGGAACAACCTGACCAACGACGAGCAGATCAAGGGCGTCTACGCGATGGCTCAGGGAGGCGTGAACACGATCGGTCCGCCCGCGCTCGACGACGCGGGCTACGCGGTCCTCAGCACCACGCAGTGGTGGCCGAAGGAGGGCGTTCAGACCTGCATCCCGCAGTACGATCGCCTCTTCTGCAACGATCCGTTCACGCCCGGGACGCCCGCGGCGGCGGGCGGCACCGTCGTCGACTCGCAGGTCGGGTTCGAGCAGCAAAAGTTCGCGATCATCTTCTCGCTCGTGTTCCTCCCGGAGAACGCGCGGACGAACTGGATCGATCAGATGCGCGTCTACGACGTCTCGAAGGACGGCGACCCCGGCTTCGAGAACCGGATCGAGTTCCACGATCCGGACGGCAAGGTCTACGTCGCGCAGACGTTCGGCACCGAGACGCTCTTCGGCAAGACCGTGCAGCGCGGCATCGGCGCGCGCGTCCTCGAGTACGCCAACGGCCTCCTCGAGAAGGCGGTCGAGACCGAGCCCGTCACGCGCGGCGATCGCGCCGTCGGCCTCCGCGCGAAGCTCACCGACGGGAACGTGACGTACCTGAACGGCACGAAGGTCGTCGCGACGTGCGCCCAGAGCGCCTACTGCCAGAAGTTGAAGGACTACACCGCGATCCCCAAGCTGATGTTCGAGCTCGAGTCGCAGCTCGGCTTCGGCCGCTTCGGCGGCTGGCTCAAGGGCGTCTACTGACGCCCGAGCGCGAAGGCCGGCCAGGGCGCGCGTCCGCCGGCTCGGAGCTGCCGCCGGCGGGCGGAGCGGAAAAAGAAAACGCCGCGGCGGGCTCGGGGGGGGTAAAGCCTCGCCGCAGCGCTGCGACGATATAATGCGTGATCCGTGCCACGGCGAAATGCGCGAGATCAGGATGGCCGAGGCTTACGGTCGTGCATCTTTGAAGGATCACGCCGACAACATCGAAAGACGCACGGCCGCCGGCCGCGCTCCGTCGCCGCGCTCTCCGCGCTCGAACGATTCGAAACGGGATAACGCGATCGCGCGCCAACGAGATCTCGTTGTCCTGTCGGCGTCGTCCTCGCGTCGCGCGTCACCGCGGCGTGGGCTCGGCGGACGGCAGGAGCCCGCCTCGAGCGCCGGCCTCCTCGGCCGAACCTCCCGCGGAGGCGCGGTCCGCGCGCGTCTGGGCGGCGAGCCATCGGCGGACGGCGCTCGGCGAGCGGAGGCGGACGAGCTCGACGTGCGGCATCGCGGCGAACTTGTGCGGGTAGAGGCGCCGGCGGCGGAAGTGCTGCTTGATCGCGTACGCGACGAGCGAGTCCCGCTCGAGGAACGCGAAGCGTAGGGTCTGCCGGTTGCCGTTGAACAGATCGCGCTGGGTGACGATGTCCCAGATCGCGCGGCGGACGAGGCGCGCGACGACGAGGGGGAGCGGCAGGTCCAGCCACACGACGGTGTCGGCGCGCTCGTAGACGAGGTTGCCGAGCTTCCGATCGTACGAGCCGTCGACGACCCAGGCGTCCAGGTCGTCGATCGCGGCGAGGACGTCGCGGCGGAACTCCTCGTTGGGCGCCTCGCGCCACCCGGGCTGGTGGCAGAGGGCGTCGAGCTCGACGTACCGGACGCCGAGCTCCTTCGCCAACCGTCTCGCGAGCGTGGTCTTGCCGTTGCCGCTCACTCCGATGACGGCGATCCTCCGAGGTTTGCCTCCCGACACGACGGCGAGAGTATAGTCGCGCGCCGCGGTCTCCGCGATGCGCCGGGCCGCCGCCGCGCGGCGCCCCCGAGCGCGCGGAGCCGCAGGAGCGCGCGGGGCCGCAGGGGCCCGCGCGTCAGGGGAGCGTGCTCGGCACGAGGCCCTGGTAGCTGCCGCCGTCGAGGCTCGCGACGTAGGCCGCGTCGCCACGGGTCATCGCGAACAGGATCCCCGCGAGGGACGCTCGCTTGGCGTCGTCGGCCGACGTCGCCGGATCGAGCGCGCCGGTGGTGGGGTTGAAGTCGGTCTTCCCGCTGGGGGTGACCTGGCCGAACCAGCCGGGGACGAGGTAGCCGTTCGCGCGCGCGTAGATCCAGTTCGCGCCCCCCGGCGATCCGTCGGGCCACGCATCGCGCACGAACGGGTTCTTCGGCGTGTCGCCGCTGACGAGCAGGAGCACGTTGTCGGCGAGCGACACGGCCGCGCCGTCGTGGCTGCACGCGGGCTCGGTCGTCTTGTTCAGCTCCTCGTAGAACGTGTGGAGCACGCGCGCGAGCGCGTCGGCGTGGAGCGTGGCGGCGCCGTCGGCGAACGCGCCGTGGGGATCCGTACCGCCCAGCGCCGGCATGACGACCGTCCCGACGAGCCCGTGACGGAACGCCGCCGCCGTGAAGTAGAGCAGCGTCGCGAGGTCGACGACGCTCTTCGGCGCCGCCGCGCCGGTCCACGCGTCGAGATCGCCCGCGGCGGGGCCGAGCTCCGCGCGCTGGGCGTCGGTCAGCGTCTTCACCTCGGCGATGGCCTCGACGGCCTCGTCGACGTTCGCCACGTCGCGGATCGCGGGCGCGTCCGGCGCGGGCCCGTAGCGCAGCGCGCGGAGGGCGAACCGGAGCGCCGGGACGGGCGCGGCGAGCGCCTTCTGCGCGGCCGCCCCCGCCGCGACGATCTCGTGGGCCCCCATCGTCGTCGTGTTCGGCGAGGACGTGTGCGTCTGGTTCGTCCCGGAGACGAGGACCGTCGGCGTCGCGTGCGTCCCCGTCTTCGCCCAGAGGACGTCGCCCTGCACCTTGCGCGCGTAGAGCGGATGCGCCGTCGACGTCCCCGGCGCGGGCGCGGCGAGGGTCGGATCGTCGTACGCGTAGGCCGGATCGAAGGAGCCGATGACGCTCGGGACCGGCCAGAGCAACGTGAACCACGCGAGACCTCCCCCGCCGCCGACGAGGTGCACGATCCGCTGCGCGCGGCACTCGGGGAGGCTCGTGCCGCCGTCGTCCGTGGTCGAGGACGCGTCGCCCGCGGGCGCGGAGCCGTCGCCCTGGTCGGTCGTGGTCTTCGGCGCCGTCGCCGGCGGGTCGGCGCCGTACGTCCCGCCGCAAGCCGCGACGGCCGCGCCCACCACGATCGCCCTCCGCCCCCTCGCTCGTCGCGTCCCCACGCGGAGAGCGTACCGCGGATCGCGCGCCCTACAACGACGACGGCGCGTCCGCCGAGGTCACTCGGGGCGGAGGTAGGAGCCCTTGATCAACTTCAGGATGCTCTGGACCGTGTCGAGATCGGTGGCGAGGCTCTTGTTGAGCACGGTCTCGAGGTGACCGTAGTTGTGCGCGAGCTGGAGGATGTCGAGCTCCTCCGGCTTGAGGTCGCGCAGCGGCGGGATCACGGGCTGCGACAGCACGAGCCGCGTGTTGAGGTCGGGCAGCTCGCTCCGGATCTCGTTGAACTCGTCGAGCTGGCGGAGCCCCTCCATGAGGACCTCCTGCACGCTCAGGTTGATCTCGCTCGCGAACTCGCGCTCGTCCGGCGGATCGAGATCGAAGAGGCCCTTTTGCCAGGTGAGCATCCGGAAGATGCTCTTCATCGGGGGCACGTCGTCGAGGTCGTTGATCGACGCGTAGTAGATGACGCCCTTCCGCATGAAGATCTTGCCGATGTCGTCGCTCTCCGTGCGGATGACGAGGACGCCGTTCTTCTTCGACGTCGCGAACAGCTGGAGGAGGTCCGGGAGCGGGACCTCCTCGATGCTGCCGCTCATCGTGCGCGCCTGCGTCGTGCGGCGCGCGGCGGCGACGTTCTCGAGATCGCGCTTCGCGTCGGTCGAGTCGCGCGAGCCCTCCCCCGCGATGACCTTGAGGATCGACGTGCCGATGAGGACGCGGTCGCCTTCCTTGAGGCGCGCGCGCTTGATCTTCTCGCCGTTGACGAAGGTGCCGTTGGTCGAGCCGAGATCTTCGATCCAGATCTGGTCCTGCTGCATCGTGATGCGCGCGTGCTTGCGGCTCACCATGTCCTCGACGAGGACCATGTCGAGATCGCTTGAGCGGCCGACGATGATCGGCTTGTCGTTCACGATCGGGAACTCGCCGCCCTGGTACTTGCCGCTGATGAAGCGCAAGACGTAGGAGCGCCCACCCGCGGCGGAACGGCCACCCGGCGGGATCGACGGCACTGCGGATGCCTTGGCGGCGGGATCTTGCATCGTCAGGAGAGAAGCCTCTGGAGCGGCTTACCACGAGGGCGCGGGAGAGGGCGATGTCCTCCGTGATTCGGACCTCGCATGCGCCCGCGACAAGCGTGGGGTTTTTCGCACACTTTTGTCGATAGAGAGAGTATCGAGCCGACCCAAACGTGGTCAAGTCACGGTATGGGAAAGCGCACGTCGGCCTCCGAGCGTCGGCCTTCGGGGGCGCTGGTGGAGGGGGCGACCCCGCAGGGGCGCGGTCGGGCGCTCGAGCCTTCGCGCTCGAGCCGCGGGACTCGCTGCCTCAGCGAGGGTGGCGGCTCGACGGCGATTTCACGAGGATCTTCGCGGGTGAGCTGCGCCTCGCGGAGCGGGCTACGCCGGAGTGACCCGGGCGACGCCGTCCGATCCGCGGGCCGCCCGGCGAAGGGCTCCCCGCCAGGCTCGGAGCCGAGGATCCGGCGGCAAGCTGGAGCACGGCGGACGTGAGCTCCGCGGCGCGGGCCGGCCGGTGGCGCGTCGCGCGCTCGCGCCGGCGCGTCAGTCGTTCGTCGGGTAGACGCGCTCGCAGGTGATCGCCGTCGGCTCGGTCACGTCGGCGGGACCGATCATCGCGAGCGTCCCCTCGACCTCGTCCTTGCCCATCTCGCTCCACGGGAGCTTGACCGTGACGGAGGCGCTCCCCGTGCGGCTCTCGATGACGTAGTCGTGCAGTCGGAAGAGGAAGTCCGTGTGCACCGTGGCGGCGTGGACCCCCGCTTTGGGGAACGAGCGCCCGTCGCCGTTGACCGCGACGAGCTCCGGCTCCTTCCCGAGCTCGAGGATGACGGTGGCCTCGACGCTGCGGTCGGTCGGGACGCAGTAGAGGCGGTACGAGCGGCGGTACGTGAGCGCGCGTCCGTCGGCGGCGGTCAGCGTGAGGGTGTCGCCCTGCTCGACGAGCGAGAACTCCTCGTCGGCGCCGACCAGCGCCGTCGCGGAGGCGTCGGCCCGAGGGCCGCGCGTCACGTTCCCCGTCGTCGCGCGGCGTCGCGCGATCGACGGCGCGGCGGCCGCGGAGCTCTCGCTCGTGTCGCTCGCGTCGGCGCCGTCGTCGGTCGCCTGCGCGGCGATCGGCGCCTCGCGGACGATGCTCGCGTAGTTCTTCCGCGCGAGCTGGAGGAGCTCGATGTCGCCGTGCGCGGCCGCGCCGTCGAGCGCCCAGAGTCCGTTCGCGACGCTGCTGTACGAATCGTCCGAGGTCCCGATCGACGCGATCTCCGCCTCGCCCGAGCATCCGAGCTGGGCACCGACCGCGAGCGTTGCCAGCGCGACGAACCGTCGTGTGATCAAACAGGCCTCCTCCGGCAGCCGCGAGAACGTCGGGCGGCGAGCGCCCCGAGCTCGCTCGAGGTGCGCGCCGTCGCGTCGGGCGGGCTCCCACTCTGACGCGAAATGGGGGACGCGCAAGCGTCGGGCGCGATTGTCCGGCGTCCGCGTGTAGAGTTCCAACGTCGGCGAAAATCCGGGCGATCCCGAGGGCTTCGAGCCGCCTCCGTGTCGGCGTGAGCCGACGCCCGCGGGCGCTCGAAGGACCCGAACGGCGCGCGCGCTTTTGTTTGAACGGTCGGCGCGCGGCCGGTGACTCACCGCTCGAAACCACGAAGCGCCGTCGCTCGCGTCGCGCGGCTCCCGCCGTCCGTCGTGATGCGTGGAGGCGCCAGCTCGCTGGCGCCGCACGCCGTCCGTGGGAGGTGTGGCCGCGACCGACGTCGCGGGCACGGCTCCGCGTCGCGCGCCCGCGCTCCTGCGACAAGAGGGACCTTGAGCTCGAATCCACTCGTCCGTCTCGGGCGGGCCGCGGCGATCTCCGCGCTGCTGCTCTCCCGAGGATCGACCGCGCGCGCGGAGGAGCCGGCGATCTCGCCGCCGCGCTTGTCGCGCTTCGTCGAGGCCTCCGATCCGCGGCCCGCCGGACCGCAGGAGCGCGCGAGCGTCGAGCTCGAGGTCGACGTCGCCGCGGACGGCGCGGTCACGGGCGCGCGCGTGATCCGCTCGGCGGGCGAGGAGCTCGACGCGGCCGCCGTCGCCGCGGTGAAGGCGTTCGTCTTCGAGCCGGCGACCCGCGACGGGGCGCCGATGCCGGCGCGCATCCGCTACGAGTACGTGTTCGCCGCGCGGGCGCCGGAGCCTCCGCCGCCCGCGTCGGCGACGCCCGCGCGCGCGGCCGCCGTCGCCGGCGTCGTCCGCGATCGGGACTCCGGCGCGCCGATCGCGGAGGCGGACGTGCTGGTCACCACGGACGCGGGCGCGACGCACCGCGCGAAGACCGACGCGAGCGGCGCGTTCCGGATCGACGGCGTCGCGCCGGGGCCCGCGCGCGTGATCGCGAGCGCGGAGGGCCACGTGCCGCTGCGCCTCGACGAGACGCTCGACGAAGGCACGCTCACCGAGGCGACGCTGCGCCTCGAGGCGACGCCCGATCCGGACGCGTTCGTCGCGACGGCGCGCGTCGAGGCGCCGCCGCGCGAGGTGACGAAGCGATCGCTCGAGCGCGAGGAGATGACGAAGGTGGCCGGGACGCGCGGCGACCCGCTGCGCGCCGTCGAGCTCCTCCCCGGCGTCAGCCGTCCGGCGGCGATAGGCGGCATGCCGATCCTCCGCGGCGCGAACGGCTTCGACACCCAGGTGTTCCTCGAGGGCGCGCCCGTCCCGCTCCTCTATCACTTCGGCGGGCTCACGAGCTTCGTGCACTCGCGGGTGCTCGACACCGTGGACGTGTACCCGTCGAACTTCTCGGTCCGCTACGGTCGGAAGCTCGGCGGCGTGATCGAGGCGCGCGTCCGCGATCCGCGGACCGACGGCCTCCACGGGATCGCCGAGGCGAGCCTGCTCGACACGTCGCTCCTGGTGGAGACGCCCGTCGGGGACAAGCTCTCGGTGCTCGCCGCCGCGCGACGCAGCAACATCGACGCGGTCATCAACTCGGCGCAGAGCAACGTCGACCTCGGGATCACCGCCGCGCCGGTCTACTGGGACTACCAGTCCGTCGTCGCCTTCAAGCCGACCGACGCGGACCGCCTCCGGCTCCTGGCCTACGGCTCGAGCGACACGTTCCGCGTCGTGTTCAAGAACCCCGACGGCGGCGAGCCGGCCGTGCGCGGCGCGTTCGGCGGGACCAGCCTCTTTCACCGCGTCCAGCTCGGCTACCGCCACCGCTTCCGCGGCGGCTCCGAGCAGAACACCGAGCTGACGTACGGCCGGACCGAGGAGCTCGGCGAGTTCGGCCAGATCGGACGCGCCCGCTTCGCGAACGACACGCTCCAGGCGCGCAGCGAGTGGACGGGCGTGGTCTCGCCGGCCCTCCGCGTGACCGTGGGCCTCGATCTCCTCGCGAACCATTTCGCGGGCGACTACACCGGCATCCCGGTCCCGCCGGACGAGGGCGGCGACCCGACGGCGCTCTCGACGCAGCGGCAGATCTCGGTCCGCGCGGACGACTGGGTGCTCTTGCCCGGCGCCTACGTCGAGGCGGGCATCCGCCCCGTGCCCCGGCTCCTGATCGCGCCCGGGGTGCGCGCGGACTACAACGACATGATCCGCGAAGGAGCGCTCGACCCGCGCCTCTCCGTTCGCTTCGACGTCACGGACGCGACCGCGGTGAAGGCGGGCGTCGGGCGGTTCTCGCAGTCGCCGGACGAGCGCAACGTCGTCGCGCCGATCGGCAACCCCGACCTCCGGATGTCGCACGCCGTCCACGCGAGCGCGGGCGTCGAGCAGAAGATCACCGAGGCGCTCAGCGCGTCGATCGAGGGCTTCGGCAAATGGATCGACGGCGCCGTCGCCTCGACGCCCGAGGGGCGCCCGCCGTTCTTCGTCAACGCGCAGGAGGGCCGGATCTTCGGCGCCGAGGGGCTCGTGCGCGTCAAGCCGCGCGGCCGCTTCTTCGGCTTCGTCTCGTACACGTTGATGCGGAGCGAGCGCCGCGACGAGGGGCGGCCCTGGCGCCTCTTCGACCGCGACCAGACGCACATCCTCGGGGCGACCGGGGTCTACCGCCTGGGGCGCGGCTGGGAGCTCGGCGCCAGCGTCCGCTACACGAGCGGCACGCCGTACACGCCGGTGACGTCGAGCACCTACGACGCGAGCGCCGACGTCTACTCGCCGCGCGTCGGCCGGCCGATGAGCGCGCGGAACCCGGCGTTCTCGCGCCTCGACCTGCGGCTCCAGAAGACGTGGACGTTCTCACGCTGGAGCCTCGCCGCGTACCTCGACGTGCAGAACGCGCTCAACGCGCCGAACCGCGAGGGCTTCTTCTTCAGCTACGACTACCGCGAGCGGCAGGGCGCGCGCGGGCTCCCGATCCTCCCCATCCTCGGCCTGCGAGGTGAGCTGTGAACCGCCTGCCCGATCGTCTCGCGTCGTTCCGCGTCTCGCGCGTCGCGCTCCTCGCGCTCGCCTTCGTCTTCGGCTGCGAAGAGGTCGACACGAAGGGCTGGCTGGTCGATCGAACGCGCGTCCTCGGGGCGCGCGTCGAGGCGGAGGCCGAGCCGTCTCGCGCGTCGATCGCCCCGGGCGAGCGGATGCGCGTCACGTGGCTCGTCGCGGCGCCCGGCGGCACCGGGCGGCTCGGCTGGGCGTACGCGGTCTGCGCGCCGCCGCTCGCCAACTTCCCCGAGCCCCGCTGCGCGGAGGCGGTGCTCGCCTCCGCGCGAGGCTCGTCGGACGGCGAGCTCGTGACGATGGAGCTCGACGCTCCGCCGGCCGAGGCGGCCGGCGAGAGCGACGCGCTCACGATCCTCGCGGCGTTCTGCGAGGGCGGTGAGGCGTCGCTCGACGCCGCGCGCTTCGAGGCGACCTGCGCGGGGGGCGCCGCGGCTCGGCTCGCCGCGGGCAAGATCCGGCTGGCGGCGGCGGGGGCGAACCGAAACCCCGAGCTCGCGCCCGACGCGGTGCGCTTCGACGGAGCGCCGATGGCGCCGTCGACGTCGCGCGCGGGGCCTTGCGTCGCCGATCCGGCCGCGCCGGTCGTCGGGCCGGGCACGCCGCACGTCTTCGTGCTCCGGTTCCGCGGCGACGAGCGCGAGAGCGTCGAGGGCGGGCTCGAGGACGTGCTCGCGTCGCACGTCGTGACCGCGGGCAAGTTGAAGCGACAGTACTCGATGTTCGAGCCCGCGGACCCCGCCCCGAAGGAGGTCTCCGTCGAGTGGACGGCGCCTCCGGGCGGCGAGGTCCCCGCCGAGGGCCGCCTCGTCGAGGTCTATTTCGTGCTCCGCGATGGTCGCGGCGGCGCTGCGTTCGGCCGGCGCACGGTCTGTGTGCGCCCGTGAGAAGGAGACCGTGACATGACGATCGAGGACAAGCTTCGCGCGCTCGCCGGGGCTGGAGCGGGTTGGGTGATGTGGCTGCTCGTGGGGCTCAGCGTGCTCGTGATCGCGATCGCGATCGAGCGCGCGATCGTGCTCTTCCTCGCGAGCGACGACGTGCACGCGCTGCGGCGCAACCTGACGAGCGCGCTCGGGCGCGGCGATCTCGTCGCCGCCCGCGGCCTGGTCGTCGCGTCGCGCTCGATCGAGGCGCAGGTCCTCGCCGCCGGCCTCGGCGCGCTCCCGCGCGGCGCGGCGGCGGTCGAGGAGCGGCTGGCGAGCGAGGCTCAGCTCACGAGGCTCGCGATGGAGCGCCGCCTGGCGCTGCTCGGCACGATCGGATCGAACGCGCCGTTCGTCGGTCTGCTCGGGACGGTGATCGGGATCATCCGCGCGTTCCACGCGCTCGACGCGAGCGGCGGGCAGGTGTCGACCGCGCTCATGGCGGAGATCGGCGAGGCCCTCACCGCGACCGCCGTGGGGCTGTTCGTCGCGCTGCCCGCGGTGGCGCTGTTCAACTTCTTCCAGCGCCAGATCGCCGGCCGCGTGTCGCGCGCCGAGGCGCTGGGCCGCGAGATGCTCTCGTTCGTGAAGGACGAGCGGCGATCGCTCGCGACCGAGGAGGCCGTCTGATGGCGATCTCGTCGCAGAAGGGCGACGGCGGGCTGATGACGGAGATCAACGTCACGCCGCTGGTCGACGTCGTGCTCGTCCTCCTCGTCCTGATGATGGTCACCGCGACCGCGCTCGCGCAGAAGACGATCCAGGTCGAGCTGCCCAAGGCGAGGAGCGGCGACGCCGACTCCGCGAAGAGGCCGCTCATGGTCGCGGTCGACGAATCGGGCGCGCTCTACGTCGACGCCGATCGGCTCGACGAGCCCGGCGTCCGCGCCCGCGCGCGCGAGGCCGTCGCGCGCGACGCGGAGGTGTCGGCGGTGCTCGCCGCGGACGGCCGCGCGCGCCACGAGGTCGTGGTCCACGCGCTCGAGCTCTTGCGCGGCGAGCGCGTCGCCAAGATCGCGATCGTCGTCCGCGCGGAGGGGGCGCCGTGATCGCGCTCGCGGCGCCGTGGTCCGAGGAGGGGCGCGGCGGGCTCCTCCGCTGGCTCCTCCCGGCGAGCGTCGCGCTGCACGTGGCCGCCTTCGCGTGGCTGCCGTCGGCGCGGCGCGGGGGCGTCGCGCTCCCGCCGCCGCTGAGCTTCGAGCTGGCGGAGCCCCCGCCG
>JAHBWF010000101.1 GCA_019637105.1 Labilithrix sp. | reverse complement strand
GAAGACGAACCGCCCCGAGACGTCGCTCGTCGTCGAGCTCGCGCGCGTCGGCGAGACGTACGAGGCCGCGGCCGAGTGGAAGCGCACCGACCAGCCGCCGCCGCTCGACTGGACCGTGAAGGCGGCGCTCACGCTCACGGCGGAGTGAGCGTCACTCCAGCTCCGCGACGGCGCGCTCGAGGACGGTGTCCGTGCCCGCGGCGAGATCCTTCGGCTCGTACCCGACGGCGACGTGCGGGATCACGCCTCGACCCTCGAGCGGCGCGTCGTCGTCGGCCGCGGCGCAGCGGTTCGAGTCGACGGACACGTTGAACGCCGGCGGACCGTCGAAGAGCTTCATCTTGCTCGTCGCCCCGTAGCCGCCCGCCGTCGGGGCGCCGACGAGGATCGCGTCGGTCCGCGTCCTCGCCGCGAGCGGGAAGTAGTCGGCGGCGCTGTAGTCGAGGCCGTCGACGAGCACGGCGACCTTCCCCGCGTACGCGAACGGCCCCCCCGGCGTGAGGGCGTACTCCGCGTAGCGGAACGAGTCGAAGGCCGGCGGATCGCTCTTCGGCACGCGCGCCCGGCAGTACGAGATCGTTTCCGCGCGCGCCCCCGGGAAGCCGGAGGCGATCTCGAGGCCGATGAGCGTGAGGCCGCCGCCGTTGCCGCGAACGTCCCAGACGATCGCCGGGGCCGCCTTCACCTCGTCGAAGGCGGCGAGGATCTTCGCCTGGAACGCGGCCCGGTACGCGGCGATCGACTCCTCGGTCGGGTTCTGCGGGAACGGCTGCTGGGGATCCAAGAAGCCGGGGAGCCGGATCACGCCGACGCCGTCCGGGCGGAGGGTCGCCTCGACCGGGACGGCCGTGCTCCGCGAGAACGGATCCTGACACGAGAGCGCCGAACCGAGCGCGCCGGGGAGCGGCGCGTCGGGGACCTTCACGGCGCGCGTCGCGCCGTCGGGAGACTCGACGAGGATCTCCTCGCCGGGCAGGAGGAGATCCGAGAACGTCGCCGCGGTCGTCGCGTCGCGATACGAGGCCGACGGCCGGCTGGTCGCGCACATGGGGCGCTCGGCGAGCGCCTCGAGGACGCCGCCGCCCGAGGCGTCGCCGACGCGCGTGACGAGGTCCCCCACCTTCAAGCCGAGCGCGTTGTTCGCCTTGACGCTCGTGACGACGACGCCGCGCGCGTGCGGCCGACCGCACGCGCCGCGCTGCGAGCGGTCCGGGTACGGAACGAGCTTGCCGCACCCCCGCGCGAGGTAGAGGCCCTGATGCCCCTGCGGGACCGCGACGAACGCGTGGAAGAGCGCCGTGAAGTACGCGAGGTCGGAGCCGTCCCCGCCGAGGACGCGCTTTCGCCCGTCGACGCGGAGCGCGTCCCAGTCGATCGGCGCGTGCCACGCCGTCTCCTCCCGGACGTACTCGAGCACGGACGCGAGCTCGGCGGCCTGCGCGAGCTGCGCGTCGGTCGGAGCGCGGCACGCGCCGTCGCGGCAGACCGACTCGCCCTCGCACGGGGCGGCGGCGCCGAACACGCCGCCGGCGCACGTGGCGATCCGATCGCCGTCGCAGCGGGACGCTCCCTCTTCGCAAGGCGCGTCGACGTTCCCGGCGTCCGCGTCGGCGGGCGGAGCGGACGAAGCGTCGACGGAGCACGCGACGAGCGCGGCGCCCAGCGGGAGCGCGACGAGGAACGCGGAAGCAGCGGAAGCAAGGGAGCGACGCACGGCGCAGCGGCTAGGGCGCAACTCGGTTGCGCCGATCCTGAGTGGTCCTCGGGAGGCTCACGGCCGTAAGCACGTCCCGGACCACGCGACCGCACACGATCTCACGCGACGTTAGGCGATCGAGCGAAGGACGATGCACGCCGATCTGTGCCACGGAGGCGCTTCGCCAGGACACCCCTCGCAGGGGCGCGTCCGCCGGCGAGGTCGCGGCGCGCGGGCGCCCGAGCGCCCGGCGACGACGCATCGCGGCGCGCCGCGCGGTCGCCGACGACGACGATCCAAGAGACGCAAAAGTTCGGCGGAAACGACGGACCTCGCCTTGCTCGTCACTCTGCCATGAGGTACGCCACTCGCCTCCCGATGAAGCTGTCGCACCTCCTTCCTTCGGTGGTCCTCTCCCTCGTCGCCTGGTCCGCGGCCTGCTCGTCCGACAACGGCGACGCCGAGCGCGCGACCCCGGACGGCCCCGACTCGGGGAGGATCGGCGACGACGCTGGCGCGGCCGATCCGGACGGCGGGAAGATCGAGACGGACATCGCCTTCCCCGAGGACACCGTCTTCGAGAAGCGCGAGTGCACGCTCACCGTCACGTGGACCGGCGGCGGCGACGACGTGAAGCTCGCCGGCGAGTTCACGGGCTGGGCGGACGCCCCGGTGCCGATGACCAAGGCCGGCGGCGCCCACGCCGTCACCCTCTCGCCCGGCGCGAACCTCGTCGGCGGGCAGCTCTACGCGTACAAGATCATCGTCGACGGCGACTGGCGGCTCGATCCGAACAACCGGTACCGCAAGCTCGTCGGCGGCGAGATGAACTCCGGGCTCGTGCTCCCGGCCTGCGCGGCGGGGCCCGAGACGCTCTCCGGCAAGGTGGCCGTGACGGCCGGCGGCGACATGAAGGTCCGGGTCCGCGTGCGCGCCGCGACCGACGGGGGCGCTCCCGAACGCGTGAAGGCGAGCCTCGACTCCGGCGCCATCCCGGCGGGCAGCGCCGTCGTCGATCCGGCCGCCGGCGCCATCGACTTCTCGTTCACCGGCCTCGCCAAGGGCAAGCACACGCTCTCGCTCCGCGCCTTCGACAAGGACGAGCGCGAGGCCGAGCCGGTCGATCTCCCCTTCTGGGTGGAGGACGAGCCCTTCGACTACCGCGACGGCGTCCTCTACATGATGCTGATCGATCGCTTCGCGAACGGGAGCAAGGCGAACGACAAGCCCGTCGGCGGCCCCGTGCACTACGACGCCGACTGGCACGGCGGCGACCTCGAGGGCGCGCTCGAGGTGATGAAGAGCGGCTACTTCGAGAAGCTCGGCGTCCGCACGATCTGGCTCTCGCCGCTCAACACGCAGACGAACAAGTACCACACCGGCGACGGCAACCAGTTCTACAGCGCCTACCACGGCTACTGGCCGGTCAAGTCGCGCGAGGTCGAGCCGCGCTTCGGCGGCGACGCCGCGCTGAAGGCGTTCGTCGCGGAGGCGCACAAGCGCGGGTTGCGCGTCCTGCTCGACCTGATCAACAACCAGGTCCACGACGACCACGAGTACGTCACGACGCACCCGGACTGGTTCCGCAAGGTGTGCGTCTGCGGGACCGGCGGCTGCGGCTGGAGCGAGCGGCCGTTCGAGTGCCTCTTCCAGCAGTACCTGCCCGACATCGACTGGACGAACGCCGGCGCCGAGAAGCAGTTCATCGACGACGCGGTCGGCTGGATCGCGTCGTTCGATCTCGACGGCTTCCGCGTCGACGCGGTCAAGCACGTCGAGGCGAACAGCGTCTACAACATGCGCGCCGAGCTCTCGCGCCGCTTCGAGCAAGGCGGCGCGCGCGTCTTCATGGTCGGCGAGACGGCGGTCGGCGGCAACGAGTCGGCCACGTTCTTCGGCGAGCACTTCAGCGACGGCTACGCCTGGATCGACGCGTACACCGGCCCGACGGCGCTCGACGGCCAGTTCGACTTCCCCACGCGGCACGGCATGGCCGACGGGCTCGTGAACGGCATGAAGCCGCTCGACGAGGTCGAGACGGAGATCGCCCGGGCGGAGTCCCGCTACCGCGCGGACGCGCGCCACGTCCGCTTCCTCAACGGCCACGACAACCCGCGCATCGCCAGCATCGCCGCGGGCGACCCGAAGCTCGGCTGCAGCTGGGCGTCCGGATGCCGCGACGGCGATCTGCCCCCGCTCGCGTACACCGACGGCGAGGTCTACGTGAAGCTGAAGCGCGCGCTCACGGTCCTCTACTCGATGCCCGGCGTCCCGTACCTCTACCAGGGTGACGAGGTCGCGTTCGGCGGGGGCACCGACCCCGACATGCGACGGAACATGCTCTTCGGCGGCGCGCTCGCGAGCCTCGAGATGGCGCGCGCCGACGCGCAGCCTCCGGCGCTGAGCGCCGCGCAGCTCGACCTCCGCGCCCACGTCCAGAAGCTCGGCGCCGCGCGCAGCGCCTCGCGCGCGCTCCGACGCGGCGAGCGCAAGACGCTCCTCGCCGAGTCGGACCTCTGGGTCTACGCGTACCAGTCGGGTCCGAAGGAGGTCGCCGTCGTCGCGGTCAACCGCGGCGCCGCCGTCACCTCGCGCGCCGTCGGCGCCGGGGCGCTCCAGCTCGGCTCCGTCACCGGCTGGACGAGCGCGCTGGGCAACGGCTCGGCGACGACGAGCGGCGGCCTGACGATCTCCGTCGGCGCCGGCGAGGCGGCGATCTTCGTGGCGCAGTGAGGCCGCGCCGCCGGCGCGGGGAGCTCACTTGACGTCGGTCGCGCAGCCCAGGGCGATCGACACGTTCCCGTTCGGATCGCTCTTCACGGCCGTGCACGCCGCGCCGCAGAGGAAGATCTTCTTTCGGTCGCTCGAGTACTGCCAGCCGTCGGCGCCGCCGGCGCACGGCTTCGACGTGTCCTGCTTCAACGTCCGGGGCGGCCCGTTGCTGGGATCGTAGATGACGTTGACGAGGTCGTAGTCGAGCGTCCCGGAGCTGGGCGACGGCACGTCGTACTCGCAGCCGAGCGCCTCGCGGCTGATCTGATCGAGCGCCGCGTTCAGCTGCGCCGCGAGGTTCGTCGACGCGTTCGTCAGATCGAAGTGGCAGTCGCCGACGTTCGCCGGCGCGGCGGCGTGCGTGCAGGTCGCGCTCTTCGCCGTTTGGCCGTTCCATGCCACCTGCGAGAGGAAGGCGCGGGCGCCCTCGCTGCCCGGCGCGCCGATGACGAAGGTCCGGATCCCGACCAGCGCGGCGTTCGTGACCGTCGTCGCCACGAAGTCGCCCTGCTGCTCGGGCGCGCACGTCTCGGCGCCGTCGGTGATGAGGACGAGGAACTTCTTGCCGGTGAACGTGTTGGCGTGGAGGTACTGGTAGCCGAGCGTCACGCCGCCGACGATCGGCGTGAGCCCCTGGGGCTGCACGCCGTCGAGGCTCGCCTCGAGCAGCGTCTGCTGGGTCGCGTCGACCTGCGCGACCGCCACGCTGGGCGTCGCTTGCACCCCGCAGTCGTTGTCGACGTTGAAGTAGGTGAGGCCGACGCTGTTCGTCGCGGGCATCGCGGCGATCGCCGACTTGAGCGCGTCGCGCGTGATCGACCACTTGCTGGGGAGCGTCGAATCGGCGGTGACGGGGAACTGCTCGCACGTGGCCGAGTCGGTCGTCGGCGGAGGGTTGCAGTTCATGCTCCCGCTGCGGTCGATGATGAAGAGGATGTTCGCCGGCGCGCGCTTCGCCTCGACGGTCGAGGTCGCGCACGCGGCGTCCGGATCGAAGCCGCCGCCGTCGCTGGCCCCGCCGTCGCCGTCGCCGCCGCCGATGGACCCGAGCGAGCCGCTCGACCCGTTGCTCGCGTCGCCGTCCCCGCCGGTGTTCGGACCGAACTCCGAAGACGAAGAGCCGCACGCCGCCCAGAAGGCCGCCGTGCACGAGACGAGTAATACCGCCACGTACCTCTTACCACGTTCCATCGGAGTCTCCCGCAGCCCCGCCCCGTGCACGTTGCGTTCGCGTGTGCTTCCCGCGCGGCGAAAAGGCTGCTTTGATTGATCCTACCATGGCCAGATTGCATGCCGCACGCGCGTTGATCGCCATTTCGTTCTTCGGTGTCACTGCGTCGGCGATCGCGAGCGGTTGCGGGAGCGAGGTCGGCGACGAGCCCGACAACGGAGGCTCGAGCGGGACGCCGGACGGATCGAGCGGCTCGAGTGGCTCCAGCGGATCGAGCGGCTCCAGCGGATCGGACGACGGATCGGGCGGGTCGGACGACGGATCGAGCGGATCGGACGACGGATCGGGCGGGGGCGACGAGGACGCCGACATCCCCGACGTCCAGTTCTTCTACGACGCGCCGAACCGCGACAGCGCGCTGACGGGCGACTCGGCCTGCGCGCAAGCGTCGGCGGAGGCGACCTTGATCCCGCTCGACATGTACATCCTGCTCGATCGGTCCGGGAGCATGGGGACGGACTGCAACGTCGGGCAGTCGACGGCGTCGAAGTGGTGCCGCGCGATCAACTCGCTCGCGAGCTACTTCAACGCGCCGTCCGCCGCCGGGAACGCGGCGGCGCTCCAGTACTTCCCGATCACGAACGGCCAGTGCAACGGGACGCTCTACAACACCTCCGCCGTCCCGGCCGCGGGGACCGGCTACGTCGACCTCCCGACGACCTCCTTCAACGCGTCGCTGAACGGCATCAACCCGAACGGCGGGAACACGCCGATGGAAGGCGCGATCCGCGGGATCACCGGGTTCACGTCGAACCCCGTCAACCAGCGCGCGGGCCGGAAGACGATCGGCATCCTGATCACCGACGGCGACCCGAACGGCTGCGTGACGACCGTGACGTCGCTCCGCGACATCCTCCAGGCGCACTACAACGCGACGAGCCTCCAGACGTTCGTCATCGGCATGACCGGCGCGAACTTCACCAACGTGGAGACGATGGCGACCGGCGGAAACGCGCCGCTGCACGCCGACGCGGTCGGCACGTTGACCGACGCGTGCGGAAACGGCGCGGGCCCGTGCCGCCACTGGAACGTCGGCAACGGCGATCCCAACGCGTTCGTCGAGGCGCTGAAGCAGATCCAAGGCGCCGCCGTCGGCTGCCAGTACAACATGCCGACGACCGACGCGGGGGTGATCAACCCGAACAACGTCACGGTCGAGTACCTGCAGAACGGCGTCGAGCCCGCGCAGGCGCTCACGCGCGTCAACGGCGCGGCGTCGTGCGTGGCGAACGGCTGGTACTACGACGACAACGCCGCCCCGACGACCATCCACCTGTGCTCCACGCAGTGCACGACGGTGCAAGCGGACGCGAACGCCAAGGTCCGCGTCCTCCTCGGCTGCCTCGGCGGCTGAGCCGAAGCGCGTCGAGCGTCACCTGCGCGCGCTCCGGCCGCAGGCCGAGCGGAGCATCGGCGCGCGCTCGCGACGCACGAGCAGGAAGTCCTCGCTCCGCGGGTCACGGGTCAGGTCGCAGACGACCACGTCCACCGTCGCGGCTCCGCCCGCGACGCGATCCAGGTGGAGCCGCACTCCGGACTCCCTCGGAGCCGGCACGGGGATCGTGGGCCGCTCGTCGCGATCGAGCGACGGCGTCGGGTCGTCATCGACGTCCCCGTGGGTGAGAGCTTCGTCGAATCGCCTTCGTAATGCGCGGATGACCATGACGCTTCCTCTGTGCGCCACGGAAGATCCGGCGCCCAATTTCGGCCCGTATCCGATCCGCCGTTCGAATGACCGGATGCGACACTTAATTGTTCAATTATGAATATTTAATCGCGTCACTAGACTCACCCCATACCGTCACCGAGCGGCCGGTGAGCCACGCGAGCGCGACGAAGGGCACCGCGACGAGGTCGGTCGGATCGCGCACCAGGACGACGCGGGCGAAGCCGGGGAGCGGCGCGCCGCGTGCGAGCGCGCGCGCCGCGCGGACCGGCCAGAGCATGGCGCCCCAGGTGACGCGGTAGGCTTCGTTCGCGAGCGGGAGCGTCTTCGTCAGGGCGAAGACGATCGCCGTCGCGATCGATGCGCACCCAACGGCGCTCTTCGTCCGCGCGATGAAACATCCCGCCGCGGCACGTCACGCTCCCGGCGTCCGCGTCGCCCTCGGCGCCGGCGTCCCCCTCGGCGCCGTCCGCGTCGGCGTGCGCGACGTGTGCCCGGCGCCCGCGGTCGATCCGCGGTCAGAGCGCGAGCAGCTTGAGCTCGGCGACGTTCACGCGGAAGAACGCGCCCGCCTTGCCGCCGGTCCCGCCGGTGTACGACGCGAAGTGCTCGAAGGCCGACATGTTCACGCTGCGGTCGTCGTGCGAGAGGCGCACGCGGTAGCTCGTGTTCGCCTTCAGGTTCACGCGGACGAACGACGAGTCGCCCCACGAGCTCCAGTCGGGGCGATGCGGCATCATGAGGTAGCCGGTCCCGACGACGGCGCCCGACGGGAGCTCCTCGACGGTGACCTTCTTCACGGCGCAGGTGATGCCGGTGCTGATCGGCCCGGCGCCGTTGCCGTACACGGCCTGGACGAGGTGCGCGCCGGCGCGCGTCGCCTCGAACGTCGCGACGATCTCGTGCCCCGGGTCGCCCCAGCTCTCCGGGAAGGTCCTGCCGTGGTCGGTCGTCATCGTGCCGCCCGTCACGGTGAAGCTCGTCGCCGGGACCGACGCGACGCGCGCGGAGCCCGGCCCCCAGAAGCAGAACGGGCGCGCGTGCTGCGAGGCGTTGCCGCTCGTCCCCCAGCGCGTCTCGACCGTGTAGCAGTGGCTCGGCGAAGTGTCGCCGTCCGTCGCCGCGTCGGTCCACGTCGTGGTGTTCGCGCCGAGCCCCGACGCGACGCGGACGCCGTCGCGGTAGACGCTCCACGTGATCTCCGTGCTGCTCTCGCCGGCGAAGGACGCCGTGACCCTGAGCTTGCCGCCGGACACGTCGACCGCTTCGACCGACGGCGTGCGCGGCGCGAAGATGGAGCGGTAGTCCGAGGTGTCGTCGATCGCGCGGAGCGCCGCGACCGGCGCGGTCGGCGCGCCGAGCTCGATCTCGACGAGGTTCCGCTCGCGGAGCGCGGCGTCGGGGATGACGTCGCCGTCGAGCGGCCGCCCGTTCAGGCGCCGCGAGGCGACGACGTAGACGCCGCCCGCGCCCGCGTCGCCCGCCGGGAGCTTCAGCGAGACCGAAAGCTTCTTCCCGCGGAACGGCAGATCGTTCAACGCGATCGACTCCGCCTGGCCGAAGAGCGACGCCCGGAGCGAGCGCGGCAAGAAGGGCGCGACGCGGACGCCGCCGGAGACGGCCTCCACGCCGAAGAGCCCTCCGTTCACCGCGCCGATGTACCCGGCGACGCTCCAAAGCTGGCGCTGCGAGTTCACGACCGGCCCCGACGCCGGGCCGTCGTCGTGCCAGGGCTTGCCCGTCACGACCTCGAGGTTCTCCATGTTGGAGAGGTTCAGCGCGGCGCCCCGCACGAGCGAGCGGACGCCGGCGTCGAACGCGGCGTCGTTGCCGACCTTCTTCGCGGCCTTCACCCAGTACGCGGTGACGAAGGGCCAGATCGCGCGGTTGTGGTAGATGGGCGTGTCCTTCTGCTGCGGGAAGAACACCGGCGGCCCCTTCGGGAGCGTCGGGTAGCTCGCGATCGCGTCCTTCGCCTGCGCCGGCGTCGTGACGTCGTAGAGCACGGCGAGCGACGTCCCGAGCAGATCGAACCGGCGGACGGGCGAGGGATCGAGCTCCGTCGTGATGAACGTCGAGAGCTGCTTCTCCTCCGCCAGCCACAGGCGCGCCCGGATCGCGGCGCGGAGCTCGGCGGCGCGCCCCTTCATCGTGTTGGCGGTGGCCGCGTCGCCCGACTCCGCGGCGAGCTCCGCGGCGAGATCGAGGAGCGCGAGGTGCCCGACGTTGGTGGAGAGCGACTTGCTCATCCCGATGTGGACCGTGTCGGGCGACGCCCAGCCCGGGTACGACTGCTCGCGCCAGTCGAGGAACGACTGCTCGCCGCGATAGAGGCCGTCGCGCGCGTCGAACGCGATCACGCGATCGTGCGCGATCGTGTTCTTCGCCGCCTCGAGCGCCTTGTCGCGGAACGCCGTCCGCGCGTCGCCGGTGAGGTGGAGCAGCACCTCGCGCGCGCCGATCGCCCAGACGGTCCGATCGGTCGAGACGGGGTAGCTGCCGCCGGTGCCCGTGTCCTGGACGATCTGGAGGTCCCCGCCCCCGCGGCGCGTCGAGATCTTCAGCTCGAGCGAGTTCTTCGCGCGGACGGGGTCGACCCACGGCAAGCCGAGGTCGACGGCGTACGCGGTGTCGCGCGTCCAGACGTAGTTCCACTTCCGGCCCGTCTCGAAGCACCCGCCCTCGGCGCACGCGAGGTCGGCGCCGTCGTTGAACGCGTAGTCCCGGATCGAGTCGACCGAGCACTCCCGCGCCTCTTCGAGCGCGAGCTGATAGAGCGCGTCGAAGAGCGGGCTCGTCGTCTGGAGGCTCGGGCCGCCCGCCCGCTCGGCGAGCTTGCGCGGGCTCTCGGGGAAGTCGTCCTTCCTCGCCGCCGTGCTCGCGAGCGTGAAGCTCCGCGCGCAGCCGGCGCCCTCGACGGCGACCGTCGCGGTCCCGGTGTCGTCCTGCAGCGTGGTCGCCGACTCGGGCGCCTCGCCGCTCGCCACCACGCACTCCGGGACGTCGAACGGCGGACCGTCGACGCCGCCGTCGAGGCCGGGGGCCGTGACCTCGCCGCTGTCGGGTCGATCGTTCGGCGCCTCCGCCGGGGGATCCGACGCGCACGCGGCTCCGGTAGACACCGCGGCGACCAGCAATCCGAACAGCGCGCGCCTCATCGCGCCACGCCGTAGCACGCCAGACCGGGGGCGCCAGGGCTAAGTGACTCAGACCTGAGTCACGGAATCGTCGCGCCGCCGCCGGTGGCGTACAATGACGCGCGGTGAAGCGGCGAGTCTTGCACGGCGCCCTGGTGGGCACGCTCGGCGCGTCGCTCCTCTTTTGCAACGCAGCGCGTCGCGAGGCCCCGCCCGCGACGGCGAAGGCCGCGACGGAGGACGCGAGCGTCCCCGCGGAGATCGCGCCGCCGGCCGCGCCGGCCGACGGCGGCTCCCTCGCGCCGCCCGTCGTCGACGAGGACGCCCTGCGGTGGACGCCCATCGACGCGATCGTCCAGGCGGCCATCGAGGGCGCGAAGATGCCCGGCTGCATGGTCGTCGTCGGACGGCACGACGACGTCCTCTTCGAGCGCGCCTACGGAGCGCGCGCGCTCCTCCCCGAGCGCGCGCCGATGACGCCCGAGACGCTCTTCGATCTCGCGTCGCTGACGAAGCCGATCGCGACGGCCACGAGCATCATGATCCTGGTCGATCGCGGGAAGGTCGACCTCGACGCGCGCGCGTCGCGGTACGTCCCCGAGCTCGCCCGCCTGCCGGCGTTCACGGTTCGCCAGCTCCTCCTCCACACGAGCGGCCTGCCGGCGGCGACGCCGCTGTCGGACTGGTCGACCGATCGCGCCGAGGTCATCCGACGCATCGCCGCCCTCACGCCGCGGTCGCAGCCCGGCGAGCGGTTCAACTACTCGGACGTCGGCTTCGTCGTCCTGCAGGAGATCGTCCAGCGCGTGAGCGGCAAGGAGCTCGCGGCGTTCGCCTCGGAGGAGGTGTTCGCCCCCCTCGGGATGAAGGACACGGGCTTCTTGCCGTCGCCGGAGCTCCGCCTGCGCGCGGCGCCGACCGAGCAGCGCGACGGCGGCTTCATCCTCGGCGAGGTCCACGACCCGCGCGCCTTCGCGCTCGGCGGCGTGGGCGGGCACGCCGGCGTGTTCTCGACCGCGCACGATCTGTCGCGCTTCGCGCGCGCGATGCTGGCGCGCGGCGAGCTCGACCATCGCCGCCTGTTCGCGACCAAGACGTTCGAGCGCTTCGTCGCGCGCCACGACACGTCGAAGGGCGGACGCGCGCTCGGCTGGGACGTCGACAGCGCGTTCGCCACGCACCGGAGCGGCCTCTTCTCGGCGAAGGCGTTCGGCCACGGCGGCTACACCGGCACGGCGATGTGGATCGATCCGGAGCGCGACCTCTTCGTGATCTTCCTCTCGAACCGGGTCCACCCGGACGGCAAAGGCGCGGTGAACCCCGTCGTCTCCGAGATCGCGACCGTCGCCGTGAACGCCGCCGAGGTGAAGACGGGCATCGACGTCCTCCGCGCCGAGTCGTTCGAGCGGCTCCGCGGCGCTCGCGTCGGGCTCGTCACCAACGCGAGCGCGAGGGCGAAGGACGGGAAGACGACGATCGACGTCCTCCGCGCCGCGGCGCCGGCGGTCACGCTCGCCGCGATCTTCACGCCGGAGCACGGGCTCGGCGGCGATCGCGAGGGCAAGATCGCGGACGGCGCGTACGAGGGCGTGCCGGTGGTGAGCCTGTACGGGGACCGCTTCACGCCGACGTCCGAGAGCCTCGCCGGCGTCGACACGCTCGTGTTCGACCTGCAGGACGTCGGCGTGCGCTTTTACACGTACGCGTCGACGATGAAGCGCGCGATGAAGGTCGCGGCCGAGCGGCACCTCCGCTTCGTCGTCCTCGATCGCCCGAACCCGATCGGCGGCGTGGAGGTCCAGGGGCCGGTGCTCGCCGAGACCGACGTGAAGGGCTTCGTCAACCATCACGCGCTGCCGCTCCGGCACGGCATGACGATGGGCGAGCTCGCGCGCCTCTTCGCCGCCGACGACGGGCTCGAGCTCGAGCTCGACGTCGTGAAGACGATCGGCTGGCGCCGCAAGGAGACGTTCGACCGCACCGGGCTCGCCTGGACGGCGCCGTCGCCCAACCTGCGATCGTTGCGCTCCGTCGCGCTCTATCCGGCCGTCGGCCTGCTCGAGAGCACGAACGTGTCCGTCGGTCGCGGGACGAGCATGCCCTTCGAGATCGTCGCGGCGCCGTGGATGGACGGCGCCGCCGTCGCCCGGCGCCTGAACGAGGCCGAGATCGCCGGCGTCGCCTTCGAGCCGCTCACGATCACGCCGACGTCGAGCGTCCACGCGAACAAGCGGTGTCGCGGCGTTCGCATCACGGTGAACGACGCTACGCGGTTCGAGCCGGTCCGGACCGCGCTCGCCATCGCCGGCGTCCTCCGAGCGCTCCACCCCGACGACTGGAGCTTCGACGGGATGGACCGCATGCTGCGGCACGCGCCGGCGATGGACGCGATCCGCGCGGGCAAAGGCCTCGCGGACGTGGAGGCGACCTGGGCGCTCGATCTCGCGACCTTCAAGGCGCGCCGCGCGCGGTTCCTCCTCTACAAGTAGCCGGAAAGGGGCGCGGGCGGGCCGAGTCGGGCGCCCGAGACGGGCTCGGCGGCGCGGGCCGCGACCGTACCCGACCGTAATCGCGGAGCCACAGCGCGGGTGTGAGCCTGTCGCCCCGCACGACTCGCCGGTCATGGTCCGACCGCCGCCACCCCGCGAGCTCACGCAGGATCCTGCGCTTCGGGCGGTGGGTACACGACTTGCTCGGGCCGTGAGCCGACCGGGCGGGACGACGGCGCGGAGCCTGAAACGAGGCGCCCCGCGTGTCAGCGGACGTCATTTGAGGCCTGCCTCGCCCGGGCCCACTCTCGTGAACCACGATGGCCATGCGCGAACACATCACGCCGGGCGGCGCCGATCGATGCCGGTCGGGCGCGGCGCGCATTGACGGGCGACGGGCCGATCGCTACCTCGGTCGTCCCTCGATGAGACCGACGTTCGCTCGACGAGCCGTGGCGCTCACGCTCACCGCCCTCGCGACGCTCGTCCCGGCGGCGGCGGCCGCGGCGCCCTCGCGCGTCGCCCTGCTCGGCCCGAGCGACGCGCCGATCGTCCCGCGCCTCCGGCGGAACGTGGCGTCGATGAAGCTCGACATGCTCGAGGCGACCGTCGCCGTGTGCACCCGCGACGTCGTCACGCGCCTCGTGACGGAGCTGGGCGTGGACACCGCCGTCTGCACCGACGGCGATCAGATCGGCGTCTGGCTCCGCGAAGGCGAGCGCCTCGTCCTCAAGGAAGCCGTCGTCGTCCAGAGCGCCGACGACCGCGCGCACGAGCTCGCCGCGGCCCGAGCCGTCATGGCGCTCTCGGCGCTGCCGGCGAAGGACGCGGCCGGCGAGAGCGCGCCGCCGAGCTCGTTCACGATCGTGGCGAACGGCCCGAACGCGACGGTCACCGGCCCCGAGCCGACGGCGGCGCCGAACGAGTCGCTCCCGGCGAAGGACGCGCCCGCCGCCGTCGCGCCGAAGGCGCCGTCGGCGCCGTTCGCGCCGCGCCTCGTGCTCGGCGCCGGCCCGGCGATCGCGGCGAGCCGCGACGGCAACTCGTTCGCGATCTCGGCGGAGGCCGAGATCGGGTTGGGCCGGTACGTCGCGCTCGTCCCCTGGCTCCAGTTCGTCCCGGCGAACCGCCTCGTCGAGGCGCCGCTCGGCAGCGCGTCGTTCCGCCCGACCATCTTCGGGCTCGGCTTCGCGATCCCGCTCCTCCGCCCGTCGTCGCTCGTCGTCCCTCGGATCGGCGGCGGCTACGGGATCCTGTGGATGCACGTCGCACCGGAGAGCGCCGTCGCCCCCGCGCGGATGAGCAAGCCGGAGGACCTCTTGGCGCCGATCGCCTACGCGACGGCGGCGCTCTCGGTGAGGCTCGCGGACAGCTTCCGAATCGCGGGAGAGGCCATGGCGGGCGTGTCGAGCCACGACATGGTCGTGCGCATCGGCGACCAGCCCGCGGCGCACTGGGGCGTTCCGCTCGCGAGCCTCGCGCTGCGCGGCGAGTGGGTGATGCAGTGAGCGCGCGCCCCCTCTCTCCGCTCCGGAGCGCGGCCGCGTGGGCGGTCCTGACGACGGGCGCGCTCGGCGGTCTCCTCGCGGCGTGCGAGGTGTACGCCGATCCCGTCACCGCGCCGTTCTCGCCTTCGTTCGGCGGGGTGCCCGACGGCGGCCTCACGACGACGCGCACGCCGCCGATCGCCTGCTCGTACGAGCCGCGGGAGAACGCCCCGTGCACGCAGCGGAACGCGATCTGCGAGTACGGCGCGAGCCCCGACACCCGCTGCAACACGCTCTTCGTCTGCGCGCACGACAGCCAGTACGGCTCGTACTGGACGGAGCAGACGCCCCCGAGCTGCACCGCCGAGTGCCCGTCCTCGTCCGAGATCGTCGACGGCGCGCCGTGCGATCTGGGCGACGCCGGCGCGAGCCCCGAGGCCGAGCTGCATTGCACGACCTCGGTCGCCACGTGCGTCTGCACCACCGGCCGCGACGGCGCCAACGCGCACCCGCGCCAGTGGGTCTGTACGGTCCCGGCCGCGGGGTGCCCCACGAGTCGACCGCTGCTCGGCCAGCCCTGCTCGGGCGTGCGCTCGTGCGACTACGGCGCGTGCGCGTCGAAGCGCGGGATGCGGATGATCTGCGAGGACGACGTCTGGCAGACGGAGATCGCCGAATGCGAGTGAACGCCCTCGTCCGGCGAGCCGGCCTGACCGCCGCGACCGCGTGCACGCTGCTCGCCGCGTGCAACCTCGGCAGCGACGGCACGTTCGTCTCCGGCGGCGGCTTCGGCGGCGGCTCGCGGCCGTTCACCGACGGGGGCACCACGAGCGCGCCTCGCGGACCGTGCGACACCGCGGAGCCCGGCGCGAGCTGCTACGAGTCGCAGCAGCTCGCGTGCGAGCAGGGCGACAGCGCGAACATGGCCTGCAACGCGCACGTGCGCTGCGACAGCTACCTCTGGGAGCTCGAGCCGCCGGAGAAGGCGCGCTGCGCGACCGAGTGCCCGCCCGCCTACGTCGAGGAGCTCCCGGACGGGTGCGCGGTGGAGAACGCCGGCACCCTCCTCTGCGCCTATCCGGAGGGGACGTGCGGGTGCGCGCCCGTCTTCTCCGACGCGGCCGACGCCGGCGCGGACGGCGGCGAAGACGGGCAGGGCGACGAAGACGCTGGTGAATCCGACGCCGGCGGCGTCGACGCCGGACCGGTCGCCTACACCTGGAAGTGCGTCACGCCCGAGGCAGGATGCCCGCGCACACGCCCCCTCGCCGGCGCGGCGTGCGTCCGGCCGCTCTCGTGCGACTACGGCGACTGCCTGTTCGAGGACGGCGTGCGCATGCGTTGCTACAGTGGCCACTGGACCGTCGAACGGGGCGCGTGCGATCGATGAAATACTCGAGCCGCCGCCGCCCTCTCCGGACACTCTCCGGGGTCACGCCCCGCTTACCGCTTCGATTCGATTCGAACCAAGGGAGATCCTCATGAACCGATGGTGGAAGGTCACGCCGCTGCTCGCGGTCGTCGTCGGAGTCGCCTGCAACACCAAGGGCAATGAGAACCTGGAGGAGGCCCGGTCCGCGCCCATCGCGCCGACGCCGGGGCCTCAGCCGTCGTTCAAGACGACGACCTCCCTCCCGAGCTCGCCGCCGGCGATCTCGGGCGGCACGCTGGCGGTCGGCGGCGACGGCCGGACGGCGGTCGCGGCGGATCCCGACCGCGATCGCGTCTACGTCGTGGACGTCCCTTCCCGCGCGGTGAAGCACTCGATCAAGCTCGCCGCCGGCTCGGAGCCCGGCCGCGTCGCGATCGACACGAAGGGCCGCGCGCACGTCGCGCTCCGCAGCTCGGGCAACGTCGCGACGATCGACCTCGCGACGGGCGCCGTGAGCGAGCGACGCGCGTGCGTCGCGCCGCGCGGCATCGCGTACGACGCCGACGCCGACACGCTCCACGTCGCGTGCGCCGAGGGGCTCCTCGTCTCGATCCCGCTCGCAGGCGGCGACGTTCGGCGCGTCGGCCTCGACCGCGACGTCCGCGACGTCGTGCTGACGAAGGACAAGATCCTCGTGAGCCGCTTCCGCGCGGCCGACGTCCTCGTGCTCAACCGCGCGGGAGAGCTGAAGGGCAAGAGCGCCACCCGCGGCGGCAACCTCGGCTGGCGCATCGCGCGCGCGCCCGTCACGGCCGCCGAGGACGGGCAGACGAGCCCGCCGAGCGAGAGCGAGGAGCCCGCGATGATCTCGCAGGAGCCGGTCGATCCGAGCCCGACGCCGGGCGCCGTCGGCTACTACGGCTCCGGCGCGTCCGACGCGTGCGCGGCTCCGACGATCACGGCGGCGCGGCTCGACATCCCCGGCGAGCCGTCGATCGTCGTGCCGCCCGCGGTGCTGCCCGTCGATCTGGCGACCAACGGGCGCGAGTACGCGATCGTCGCGGCCGGCAACGGCCACACGAGCGAGCTCCCGCAGGTGTTCGTCCACCGCCTGCGGCCGCGCGCGTCCGCGCCGCCGTCGTCCTCGTCGTCGAGCGGCTTCGGCGGAGGAGGAAGCTTCGGCCTCGGCGCGAGCGCCGACTGCGCGCAGATGGCCAAGGGGTTCCTCCCCGGGCAGGCCGTCGCCGCGGCCTACGACGGCGAAGACCAGCTCCTCGTCCAGTCGCGCGAGCCCGCCGTGCTCTACATCATGACGCCCGATCGCCAGCGCGTCTGGAAGGAGATCCCCCTCGACAGCGAGAGCCGCGAGGACACCGGGCACGCGATCTTCCACTCGAACAGCGGCGGCTTCCTCGCGTGCGCGTCCTGCCACGCCGAGGGCGGCGAGGACGGGCGCACCTGGCAGTTCATCGAGGGCCCGCGCCGCACGCCGTCGATGCGCGGGACGATCGCGAACACCGCGCCGTTCCACTGGGACGGCACGATGGAGGACATGCGTCACCTCGTCGACCACGTGTTCTCGACGCGCATGAGCGGCCCGCAGGTCGACGACGCGCAGGTCGACACGTTGAAGACGTGGCTCTTCAAGGTGCCGCCGCCGCCGCGGCTCGAGCTGGACGCTCCTGCGGTCGAGCGCGGGCAGGCCCTCTTCACGCAGCACGGCTGCGCGACGTGTCACTCCGGCGCGGCGCTCACCAACAACGAGACGCACGACGTCGGCACCGGCGGCGCGTTCCAGGTCCCGTCGCTGGTCGGGGTCGCGTGGCGCGCGCCGTTCATCCACAACGGCTGCGCGAAGACGATGAAGGACCGCTTCGACGGCGCGTGCGGCGGCGACAAGCACGGCGACATCGCCGGCCTGTCGTCCGCGCAGATCGCCGACCTGTCCACGTACCTCGAGAGCCTCTAGAGCGCGGCGCGCAACGCCGGGACGCCGTATCGGGCTCGCCTGGAGGGGCGCGGCGAGCCCGGAGCTCCGGAGCATGACAGGGGCGTCGCGCTGTTACCGGGCGTTGATGGTGAGACCGCGAACCGACCGTCACAGATCCTCGTGAAACTCCACGCTCTTCCGCGCGGAGCCGAGGCCGGCGTGCGGCGCGGAGCGCTGGCGTGCTACGTGCAGACCGACCGGCGCGGACGAGGCTCCTTAACTCGACTTCCTCGTCCGCGCCGTCCCGATCGAGCGCCAGCTCGACTAGAACCGAGGTGATGATGAGGCGCGCGGCTTCGTTTGGTGTCCTGGCCGTCACGGCGGCCCTGCTCGTTCCTTCGACGGCGCTCGCGCAGGAAGAGGAAGAGCCCCCCGCGCTGCCGCCGCCCGCGGAGAGCGGGGGCGCGGTCGCGACCCCGACGGCCAGCGCGACGATCGACGCGGTGCACCTCCGCAACGGCGGTCTGTACCGCGGTCGCGTCACGGAGATCGTGCCCGGCGACCACGTCACGGTGATCGTCGACCAGGGCGAGACCAAGCGCGTCCCCTGGGCGGAGGTCGATCGCGTCATCGTCGCGACGACCGCGGTGCCGGCGCCGCCCACGTCGACGACCCCCGCCCGCGGGATCCCGGCCCCCGCCACGCCGCCGCTGCCCGCGCCGATGGTCGGCCCGCGCGCGCGCGTCCACATCACGTCGTCGAAGAACGTCATCCTCTACCGCCGGCCCGCGAGCTCCTCGGGGTGGGTCCAGGCGTGCGCGTCGCCGTGCAACGAGGAGCTGCCGATCGGCGACACGTACCGCTTGACCGGCAACGGCGTCTCGTCGTCGAAGGAGTTCCGCCTGGACGCGAGCCCCGGCGGCTCCGTCGACGTCGCGGTCGATCCGCCGTCGACCGGCGGCATGGTGCTCGGGGGCTTCCTCGCGGGAGGCGGCGCGACCGCCGCGTACGTCGGCATGCTGGCCGCGCTGGTCGGCGCGTCCGACGCGAGCCGGACGTGCTACGGCGGCGGCGACAGCTACTGCGAGAGGCGCAAGAGCGACGCCGAGGACGTGCGCAACGGCGGCCTCATCGCGATGGGCGTCGGCGCGGGCCTCACCGTCGTCGGCATCCTCGTCTTCCTCAACAGCGCGAAGACCGACATCGTGCAGACGTCCGGCAAGGGCACGGCGGCGGCCCCCACGCCGCGACCGCTCGACGCCTTCCTCCGGCAGCCCACGTGGCACCGCGCCGCGTCGAGCTCCGAGCGCGCGGCGGCGGCGCCGGCGGCGTCGTTCCCGCTCGTCCTCGGCGGGACGTTCTGAGCGGCGCGACGCTCAGCGAGAGAAGACGCCCGCGTACTTGGCCGACAGCGCGGCGGGGACGTCGCGCGCCTTGGCGATCTCGGCGAAGGCGCGCCCCGCCTCGCGGAGGCTGCGCGCCTTCGTGCTCGGATCGACCGCGTAGAGGCCCATCCGCATGCCCGCGCCGTGGTTCCACTCGTAGTTGTCCATCAAGGTCCACGCGTAGTAGCCGCGCACGTCCATGCCGTCGTCGATCGCCCGGCGCGTCTCCTCGAGCGTGCGGACCGTCCAGGCGGCGGCCTTCCGCGGCTCGTCCTGGACGAAGCCGGTCTCGCTCACCACCATCGGCTTGCCGTAGCGGCGCGCGCGGGAGAGCACGTCGTAGAGGCCGCCCGGCGCGTCGCCGTCGAACTCGCGCAGCATGTTGAAGTCGATGTGCGGTGAGATGAACGGCAGCGTCGTCACCACCGTCGATTGCGCCTCGAAGCCGAAGTAGTAGTTGACGCCGAGCCAGTCGAGGCGGTTCGCCAGATCGGCCCGCACCGTCCGCGCGTGCGGGGGCTTGTCCCAGCCCTCGTCCACCTTCCCGAAGGCGAAGCCGTCCATCATCATGTCGTGGAAGAAGTACTCGGCGTTGGCCGCCGCCTTCGCGTCGCCTTCGTTGTCGGTCAGCGGCGCGATCTTGGTGAAGGCGTAGACCACGCCGACCTCCGCGGGCCGTCCGTCGCCGTCGGCGTCCTCGAGGTCGTTCGCCTTGATGGCGTCGTACGAGCGGGCGTGGGCCTCGATCATCGCGAGGTAGGCCGTCTTCGCGGCGCCGACGTTCATCCACGCGTGCGTGAGGCCGGGCGGGTTGCTCCGCATCTCGGACGACACGAGATAGCCGGCGACGACGACGGCGGAGAACGGCTCGTTCAACGTCGCCCACTCGTCGACCTCGCCGCCGAACTCGCGCGCGAGGAAGCCGGCGTACTTGGCCATCTCGTCGACGATCCGCGCGCGGTTCGGATCGGCCCAGCCGGCCTTGCCGGCGGCGATGCACGCCGACATCCCGGAGCCGGGCACCACGCCCTCGTTGCACATGTTGCCGTCGTGGATCCAGAGCGGCAGCGAGTAGTGGTTGACCGTGACCGACGCGCGCATGCCGCGGGCGCGGAGCTCGGCGAAGACGTCGTGGTAGTAGCGGAGCGCGTCCGCGTCGGCGAGGCGCTTGAGGTCCTCGAAGCGCGAGACGCCGAACGTCGCCCTCGGGAAGACGCGGCTCCACTCGACGCTCATGCGCAGCACCTGGCTGCCGAGCTCGGCGTCGCCCTCGCCGCCGGCGCGCGCGATGTCCTCCGCGTAGGTCTCGAAGAAGCCCGGCCCCAGCGAGGGCGGATCCTTCGACATGTGGAGGAGGTCGTTGTCGAGGATGCGCGGCGTCGTGATGTACTGGTACCAATCCGAGCCGCGATCCTCGCAGAGCGCGGCCGGCAGCGTGGGGCAGCCCATCTCGACCTGGAAGCCGGCGATCGCGGTGCCGAAGCCGAAGCCCTTCGGGAACGTCCCGACCACCCCTCCACCGGGCGCCGTGCTCGTCGCCGGCCCGCCGCCCGGCGTGGGCGTGACCGAGGTGAGCGACGGCTCGTCGGCGGCCTCGTCGCGGGCGGCCGACCCGCACGCGATCGCCGCGACGGCCAACGCCGCGACGGCCAACGCAGGGAGGACAAGGGTTCGGATCGCGCGCATAGACACCACGTAGGCAAAGGTCGCACCCGTGTCCGTGGAGGTGGATCGAGGGTGCAACCCTACGAAAACCATCGAATCGATCCCCCTGATCTGGATCGGCGTCGGAGCGATGGGTCGCTACGCTTGTCGTGCGCGGGGCTCGTTCGCGCGGTTCGCTCGGCGGGAGCGTCCACGGCTCGGTTGGTGCGCGCCGAACGCGAAGGGATGCCGCGCCCAAGGGTGCGCGGCGGTATCGAATCGGGGGAACATCTCTCACGAATCTGGAAGATTCATCGAATCTGCGATCGACGTGTTGGGCACGGTGCGTCATCCTGGACGAGCCGCATGCGTCAGGAGCTCGGGGTGCCTTCGCTCCGGCCTGGAGACGCACGCACTCGAGGGGGCAGCGATGAGGAGCATCCACCTTTCGGCCGGGCGCGGACGAGCACGGCGCCTCACTTCTTCGATCGGTCCGCGTCGCACCCACCACGGGATGCTGTTCGTCGTGGTCAGCCTCGTCGTCGTCTGCGCGTGCGATTCGAAGTCGAAGCCGCCGGCCGAGATCGCGGAGTGCGCCGAGTACGCGGACGCCGTCGGCGCGTGCTTCGGCGGAGCGATGCGCGACGACGCGCGCCGAGACCTCGCGCCTCCGGCGGACGAAGCGTCGCGCGAGGCGCTCCGAGCGTCCTGCGCGCGCCAGCTTCGACGCGTCCGCGCGACCTGCCGCTGACCCGCCTCCCATGCATGGCGCCCGTCATGGCGCGAGCTTCGTCCGCCGTCGGAGAGACCATGAAGCATCACCGTGAGCGCGTGTTCGCCGCCGTCGTCGCCGTCGTCATGCTGCTCGTGACGGACCGGTCCGCGGCCGATCCGGTCAACCTCGGCGACCCTGCCGATCCTTCGAGCGCGGCGGCGACGGGCACCTTCGCCGAGGGCAAGAGCGCCAGCGCCGCGCCCGATCCCGTCACCGGGATCATGCGCTATGCGTATCCGTTCGAGCTCCCCGCCGCCCGCGGCTCCGCTCAGCCGCGGCTCGCGCTGCGCTACAGCTCGTCGAGCGGCGACGGCGAGGCGGGCTACGGGTGGTCGCTCGACCTTCCTTCGATCGAGCGCCGCCCGTTGTCGGGCAACCCGCGCTTCGAGTCTCCCGCCAGCCACCAAGCGACGAGCGACGAGCGGTTCTTCTTCGAGGGTCAGCCGCTCGTCCGCGTTTGCACGGTGCCCGCCTGTCCGTCCGGCGAGACGCACCCGGCCTGGGCCACGGGGTGGCGCTACTTCCGGCTTCAGGTGGAAGGGCTCTTCGCCCGCTTTTACCTGAGCGGCGACAAAAAGCAGTGGCGCGTCCAGACGAAGGGCGGCGAGCGGATGGACTTCGGTTCCGTCGACGGCTCGAGCGAGGCGATCGAGTTCATCGGCGACGACAGCAAGATCGTGCGCTGGCGGCTGGTGCGCCACATGGATGCGCTTCATCTCGACGGCGGAGGCGCGCCGCTCAACTACGTCCTCTATCGATGGCAGAAGCTCGCGATGGCAGAAGCTCGGGGCGCGTGGCCTCGCCTATCTGACGGACGTCTTCGACACGCCGCGCGCGAGCGGTCACGCCAGCGATCTCGATTTCGCCCACCATACCCAGCTCGACTGGGACTGGCCCGACTACCCGCAGACCGCGTACACGGATCCGCTTCATGCGCGGCCGGACATGCGATTGGCGCGCATCGGCGTCTCGAGCAAGACGTGGTACGCGTCGTCGGCGCGCGAGGTGATCCGGATCTACAAGCTCGCGTATGCCGCGACGCGGGCACCGCTCGTCGCGTACGACCCCGCGACGATGGCGCCGCTCTGGCACCATTCGTTCTTGCGATCGATCACGATCGAGGGGAAGTGCGGCGCGGTAGAGAACGGCGCCGGGGAGATCCCCCTCACCGTGAGCTGCCGCGATCTGCCGCCCACGACGTTTCACTACGAGGCGGGGCCGATCGGTGTTCCCGGGGTGGTCGCCACGGTGTCGAACATCCAGGGGGGCGCGCCGGACCTCGTCTCGAACCGGCGCGTCTTGTTCGACGTGGACAGCGCGAACGTCGTCGACTTCAACCGCGACGGGATGCCGGACGTGGTGCAGTCGTGGGAGTCGGGGCCCAACTGTGGCGGCTACGACAACGCGTACACGCACATCGTGCGTCCGCAACCGCCCGCGGCGTTCACCGGAATCGACGACGTCTCTTGTACGCGCTACGTCCCCGGGACGAGCAACCCGATACCTCTGGGAGTCGTCGGAAGCTCACGGTTGATGGTCGGTTACATGAACCGTGGGACCGACGGGGTGCTCTTCAGCCATATCGACTTCGCCCATCAATGCATGGATGGCGGGAGCGACGTCGGCGAGGAGTACGGCAACGGCACGTCTCCCGCCAGCCGCAACGCCGGGGTGTACCCCACGCCGTATGCGTCTGCCTTCTTCACGGCGCAGGGAGGCGCGACGGTGGCCGGGGCGTGGAGCACCGGAGTCGTCACGTGGGCGCCGAAGAGCATCCCGGGCTTCACACCCCGCGCGTACTTCGCGGAGCCGATCCACGGCGGGTTCGGCGGCACGGGGTGCGATCCGGAGAACTTCGAGGCCATCGGCTTTCATCCCGCGTGGCGATGGCGGCCCGTCGACGGGCTCGACTGGGTCGACGAAGGTCAGGCCAGCGCGGGGCAAACCAACTGGTACACCGACGTCGACGGCGACGGGCTCGTCGACCAGATCGTCGAGGCGGGGCAGCCGCCCTCGGGTGAGCTCAAAGCCGGGCTCGTCCATTTCACGCGTCGCACCGCGGCCAACGAGGCAGGCGCAGCACCCGCGACGCAGAAGCCGTTCTACTTCGAGTCCACCACCGCAGGGAGCTCGCTCGTCCCGGCGCCGGAGAAGCCGGACCATCGCTACTTCTACGTGGACGTCGACGGCGACGGGCTCGTCGACCTCGTCGTCTGGAACGGCGCCGTCGCCGGCAGTCCTCCCCGTGTTCGCCTGGGCGACGGTCGGGGCGGTTTCCGCTGCGAGACCGGCAAGCAACCGTGGGGGTGCCTGCCGGCGGGGGCCGATCCCACCGCCGGCTACGACGTCGTGTTTCTCGGCGCCCCCGCCCCCACCCTCCCGGCGGAGATCCAGTTCCGCGACGTCACGGGCGACGGGCTCGCCGATCTCGTGCAGTACGACTCCGCGAGCGGAGCGTCTCAGGGCAACATCTCCCTGTGGGTCAACGTCGATGGGCAGCGCTTCGCGTGCGCTTCGCCCGCCACGGACTGCGTCGTGGGCCGAGTCTTCGACGACGTCCACGGGACCGCCGACATCGGGCGCCACCGGATGACGTTCGCGGACATGAACGCGGATGGCGTCGACGACCTCGTCGTCCTCGCCGGCGTCGGCGTCTTCGTGGCGCCCATGCTCGGGCAGACGGCGCCGGCGAGCCTGGGTGAGGGAGCGCCGCGGCCGGGCCTGCTGACCCGAATCGACAACGGCTACGGAGCGACGACGAAGATCGACTACAAGTCCGTCCAGCACCTCGACGTCGAGGCGGCGGGCACGACGCTCCAGTGGACCCATCACTCGCGCGCCGTCGAGTCGGTCGTCACCAAGATCACGACGTTGGACACGTCGAGCGCGGACGGCGTCCCTCTGGCGGATCCGTACCGCTTCCGCCGGACGATCTCGTACGGCTACCTCGACCCCGCCTACGACCGCTGGACCCGTACGTTCTCCGGCTTCCGCAAGGTCGCCGTGAACGTCGGCGACGAGAGCGCCGTCACGCTGACGACGAACTGGTTCGGCGCGTGCCAGAACGACACGTTCTACAACGTGCCGGGCGATTCGACGGACGTCGCCGGACATCGCTGCGCGTACACGAGCGACGACGACCCCACGAAGGCGAGGACCGGGCGCCCAGTGCGGGTCGATCGCTTCATCCCCGGCGTCCCCGGACCGCAGGGAGCGCCGGAAAAATGGCTCTGGTCGCGGACGTATCGTTGGACGGACGCCCCTCCGCCCATCGTGGCCGAGGAGCGCTCCGTCCACTTCGCGTACCTCGGCGAGGTCGAGACGACGATCTACGACGACGCCATCCCCGTACAGCCCGGCGTGCTCACGCCGGGCTCCAACGGGGACGATCCCGTCGAGTCGTCGCCGACGCAAGCGGGCTCGAAGCGCCTTCTCAGACGGACGGGGTACGATCGGAACGGCAACCTCGTGCGCGTCGAGGACGAGGGGCTGGTCGACGAGGCCGATACGGCCACGGTCATCGTCTACTCCCAGGCAGATCCCGGCGCCGAACCGCCGAACGATCCCGTGCCTCTCGCCTGTTCGGATCGGTGGGTCTGCAACCCGACCTACGTCACGGTGTTCGGACGGCCGGCGGGCGCCCCCGCCGCCTATGCTCGCGAGCGACACGTTCGCCTGACCTACGAGCTGCCGCAGAACAGCGGGGGCGTCTCAGAGACCGCGGCCTTCGTCGCGCTGGGGTCGCCGGCGCTCGTTCGGCAGGCACCTGCGCCCTATCCGCCCGGGGCCTCCGGCGGAGGTTGGCGCGTGCTCGCGACGGCCGCCTACGACGCCATCGGCAACGTCACGCAGTCGGTGGCGGGCCCGAGCTCCGCGGCTCCGGAGTGCAAGACGTTCCTGTACGACGAACCCTATCAGCACCTCCCCGCGGGCGTGCAGGAGCACTGGGACGGTTGCGGCTCGGCATCCCTCAATACCGCGACGATCTTCGATCGTGGATTCGGCCGCGTCGTGGCGGTCGTCGAGCCCACGATGGCGATGACCTCCTTCGCGCTCGATCGCTTCGGGCGGACGGAGCAGGTCTACTACCCCGATCGGGACGGTCCCACGGGGTTCACCAGCCTCGGCGTCGCGACGACGTACCACGACGTCGCTCCGTTGCCGTTCGTCGACGTGAGCGTCCTCAGCTCGCCGACGGACGCGATCCGATCGATCACCGTGATGAACGGGCTGGGAGAGCGCGTGCTTCGGTTCGACCAAGGCGACGCGTCGGCGCCGTGGATCCTTCAGCCCTTCGTCGTGCGCGACGGGACGGGCCGTCCGATCCTCCACCGTCGCGCGTCTGCGTTCACCGGCGACCCTGTCACCTACGCGGAGAACGCGACCCCGCCCCCGATGGCGGCCGAGTACGTCTTCCATGCGCTCGACGGCTTCGGGCGTCGCTACCTCACGACCGAAGTCCCCTCAGGCTTGAAGTACGAGACGCGGGACTTCCATCCGCTCGTCGTCGAGACGCGCGACGCCGAACAATCGAAGGCGGGCGGGCCCCATGCCGCCGCGTTCACGCGGGTCGAGCTCGACGGTCACGGCCGAACCCGCCGCACGGTGCAGCGTGTCGGAGGCCAGGACATCCATACGGTCGTCACCTACCGGCCCACGGGCGAGCCGGGGCTCGTGCGCCGGGCGAGCGGCGCGGGGAACTACGAGCGCACCTTCGTCTACGACGAGCTCGGCCGCCTCCGCGCGAACGACGAGCCGAACACCGGCGAGTGGCGCTACGCCTGGGACGACGCCGGGCGCCTCGTCGGGACGAGCGACGCGCGTGGCTGCGGCAAGAACCTTCACTACGACGGGCTCGGACGCGTCGTCGGCGAAGACTACGCGCCGTGCCTCCCCTCGCACCCTGCGTACTCGGAGCCTGTTCCCGCGACGGGGGAAGGCTTCGAGGTCTTCAACCGCTACGATCTCTACGAGCCCGGTCAGATCGGCTCCGATCCGGATTTCGTCGAGACCACCCGCCTCGCCATGGGCCGACTCGCCTCCCGACGCGATCGTGGAAGCCACACACGCTTCAACTACGACGCGCGCGGCGACGCGCGCCGCATCTCGCGTCGGGTCGCCAAACCCGTAGGGACCGTTTCGCCCGATCCCTACGTGCCGGACTGGCTCGCCCAGCGAAACGACTTCGACGCGATCGGACGACCGACGCGCCGGACGGCGGGCATCGGGATCGGACAGCTCGGCGAGGGGCAGGAGTCGTACGCGTACTCGACGCGAGGGCTGCTGCAGAGCATCGGGAGCACCTACGGCGCGCTCGTGAGCTCGATCACGTACGAGCCGGACGGCGCGGTCCGTCGGATCGTGTACGGCGACGCGGCGGCGACGGAGGCTCTCTTCACCTACGGGACCACGTACGGGACACGGCGGCTCGAGCGCTACGAGGTGACCCGGAGCCCGCCCGCGGGAGGACTCTGGACCACGAGCGCGCCGGGCTACCCCATCCCCGATTGGCAGACGACGCAGACCCAACTGGCCCGGTTCGAGTACGAATACGACGCGGTCGGGAACCCGACGGTCATCCATGATCACGTCGCGGCGTCCCAATACCCCGATGAGCCTGGGTTCTTGCCGATCCGCACGCGGACCTCGGAGTTCGACGATCTCTACCGGCTGCGAGACGTGCGCTACGACTACGCGACGTCCGATGGTGTTGCCGACTGGCGCGGAGGCCCCTACCGCCCAGAGGTCGACGCGTACGACACGCGGCATGTCCCGCTCCTCGAGATGCACACGCGCATCTCGGTCCAAACGTTCGCCTACGACTTCCTCGGGAACGTCACCGCCAGCGCGGACGACTCGAACGCGTACTACGACCGATCGCTCGGGACGGTCACGCACGGGTCCCCGACGAACGGCCCGAACCAAATCCGCTCCGCCGATGGAATCACCGCGGCCCATGACGTATCGGGCAACCTCGTCGAGCTGAAGGTGAGCCGTCTCGGGATCTGCCAATCGGGGGGCGTCTCGCGTTGCGCCCAATGGTTCGCGTACGACTGGGACGAGGTCGGCCAGCTCGTGCGCGCGCGCCGTTGGGACTTCGAGTCGGCGCTGCCCGTGCTCCCCCCGGGGGAGTTGCCTTCGACGACGCCGTCCTGGACGCTGACGTACGCCTATTCTGGAGGTGTCCGCGTCCTGAAATCGGACAACGACGGCACGGTGGACCGCCACACCGTCGACGTCTTCGACACCGCACGGTTCGTCCGCGTCCCCTTCGACGACGTCATGGGCACCTACGACGTGGGCCCAGGCGAGAAAGAGGCGTACTTCGCAGGCGGGATGGCCCGCGTGTTCGAGGACCGCAGCCAGACGCTCCCGCTCGCCCCCGGGCACGACGAGACGCACGTCTTCCTGCGGATCGCCGATCACCTCGGCTCGTCCGCCGCCGTGATCGAACGCGCGACCGGGGAGCTCGTGTCGCGCTCGTCGACCCAGGTGTACGGCGCGATCGAGAGCGACTTCCGACCTTCACGCTGGGGCGCGGCGCGCGACCCCTACAAGCTCACGGGCAAGGAAGAGGACATCGAGGTAGGCCTCGTCTACTTCGGCGCCCGCTACTACCAGCCGCACCTCGGTCGCTGGGCGAGCCCCGACCCGCTCACCATCCACGCGCTCGGCAGCGACTTGAACCCGTATGCGTACGTCGGCGGACGCGTGATGAGCTACGTGGATCCGCTCGGGCTGAAGGACGAGCGCATAATAGGGGTCGACGGTCCGCCGGTTCCAGTGCCCGGGACGTATCACAACGGTACGACCGAGATAATCGCGACGGGCCCTTGGGACTGGATGGTTCATTTCGAGGGCGCCACGGGTCGACACCTCGAGACGCTGACGCGAGAAGGCAGTCTTCCTTATGGGCCTGCCGGCGCGGGCCGCGGCAA
>JAHBWF010000100.1 GCA_019637105.1 Labilithrix sp. | reverse complement strand
CGAGCGCCGCGGTCGCCGCGCCGCCGATCGGGCTCCACCAGAGGAGCATCGCGAGCGCGAGCGCGGCGGCGATCCCGTAGACGAACGGCCCCGCGCGCCAGGGCACCGGGACGAGCGGGCGCGCGCGCGCGCCGCGCAGCGCCGCGGCCTCGCGCACCGCCTGCTGCTTCTTGCGGAGGAGCGCCGCCAGCGCGCCGGCGAGCGCCGCGAACCCGCACGCGACGAGCGCGCGCTTCAGGTCCGAGCCGAGCATCGACGGCGCCTCGATCGGCGCGGCCGGCGGCGGACGGAGCTCCGGCGCCGTGACGCGCGGAAACGCCTTCGGATCGACGCGCGCCGCCCAGGTCACGGGTTCGCCGCGCGGGACGTGCGCGCGGACGAGCTCGAGCTCGTCGCGCTCCACCGAGCGCCGGAGCGTCGCGAGCGTCGTGGTCGACTCCGCGGCGGCCGCGAGCCTCGGCTCGGTGGGCGCGGCGGGCAGGTCGAAGACGACGCGCGCGCCGTCGCGCCCCTCCGGCGCGGGCGGCGCGGCCCAGGCGAGCTTCCACATCGCGCCGTCGCGGGTGAGCATCTTGGTGGCCACGAGATCGAGCCGGTACTTGACGTCGAGCACGTACGCGCCGCGTCCGAGGCCCTTGCCCTCGTCGACGACGACGCGGAGCGTCCCGGGCGCCTTCGGCGAGGCCTCGACGTGCGCCGCGATCTCGGCGCCGCCCCTCGCCTCGGGATCGCGCTGCGCGCGCGTGAGCGAGATCTCGGGCGTCGCCTCGCCCCGCGCGTCGACGCCGGAGAGGTCGAACGTCTTGAAGTGACCGGCGACGACGCGGTAGCGGAGGTGGTGCTGCACGGTGGCGACGCCGTCCGTGCCGACCTCGACGCGGACGTCGTCCGAGGTCTCGTGCATCTCCTGCCACCCGCCCGCGCCCCGCCGAGCGCGCCGTCGTCCCGCGGCCGTCACGGGCTCATGGCGAGCTTCACGATGTCCTCGATCACCGCTCGGGAGACGAGCACCGTCCCGACCGACGCGCCCCCCTTCGCGTTCGCCGAGGCCGCCTCGGCGCGCCCGGTGAACAGGATCGGATCGGCGCCGCGGTGGGGCAGCGCCGCGAGCTTGGGGAACGCCGAGCGCGCGGGCTCGAGGGCGATCGCCGTCAGGAGCGCGACGCCGCGCAGCGTCGCGAAGCCGCCGCCGTTCAGCTTTCCTTCGCGAAGCGCTTCCATACCCGGAGCCTTCCCGAGCGTGCTCGCGTCGGGCGCCGACGAGATGGACGCCGCGGCCTTCTGCGCGACGAGCTTGACGTCGAGCCCGAGCGCGATCCACGTCGCCGCCCCGTCGGGGACGGCGAGCACGTGGACCACGACGGGCTTCTGCGCGATCTTCTTCGGCGCGGCCGGCTTCGCGGCCGGCGCTCGCTTGGTCGACGGACGTCCCGCCGAGTCGCCCGCGCCGGCCGTCGGCGCGCCGCCGTGGTCGACGAGGTCCTCGCGCGGGATCGCGATCTCGAGGTGCACGGTGTCCTTCGGCAGCGTCACCCCCGGAGGGGGCGGGACGACGCGCATCCGGGGGAGCGTCGCCGCGGTGGACTTCGTCTTCGCCCACTTCGCGAACGCCGGGCGGTTCCACAGCGCCGGCCAGTCCTTGAGGATCGGCCCCACCTTCGCGACGGGCTCGTTCACCTGATAGAGGTGCCAGCCGACGAGCTGCTCGCCGAGCCGCAGCCGCGCCTCGGCCTCCGCCGCGAGATCGCCCGGCTTGACGGACGCGAGCTGGGCGCTCGCCTTCTCCGTCGCCGCCGGATCGAAGCCCTTTCCGTAGACGCCCGGGCCTCCCGTGAAGAGCGGGAGCATGCGATCGGCGACGAGGTCCTTCATCGCCCTCTGCTCGGCCTCGGGCATCCCGAACGACTCCGTCGCGTCGAGCATCAGGTTCGCGAGCAGCTCGCGGGGGCGATCGAAGAGCTTGGGGTCCGCGCCGCGCCCGAAGAACCCGAGATCCGTCTCGGCGGGCAGGTGCCAGAACGCCGCCGGCGGCGCGTCGGCCCGGTCGGTCGTCAAGAGGCGCGCGAAGAGGCTGGTCGTCGACTGGAACTCGAACCGCGTGGTCGCGACGACGCCGCTGTCCGCGATCTGAGCGTCGACGGAGAGCTTCTGGGCGTCGTTGACGATGTCCATCACCTCACCGAGCGACGCGTCGACGAGCTCGCGCACCGCCGGGCTCTGCGATCCCAACAGCGAGCGCGCGAGGACCGGCAGGCTGGCGCGGAGCTCCTGCAGCGGCGCGCGGACCGGCTCCGGCCGCACCTCGACGTGGACGTCGCTCGCCCACCTCTCGCGCGGCAACGTCCGGCTCAGGTACGGCACGAGGGACTCGAGCGCCGCGCTCTCGCCGCAGACGAGGCGCGCGCCCTGCGCGGCGGGCGCGAGCACGCACCCCTCGCCGCCGTCGTCCTCGTCGTCTTCTTCCTCCTCGGATCGAGCCCGAGGCGCGAGCGACGGCGGCGGACGGCGCTTGCCGAGCCCCTCGACCTTGAACTGGCCGTTCTCACCGGCGACGAGGCGGTGAGCGGCGCCGAGCTTCGCCTTCGCCTCGTCGTAGCTCTTCACGGCGACGGAGAAGGCGTAGACCGGGTCGACGCCGCGGCGCGAGAGGCCGACCGTGACGGCGCCGTCGATCGGCTGCGAGAGGTCGACGACCTCGGCCACGGAGTCGTCCGCGATCGAGCGCACGAGATCCGCGCCGCTCGGCAGCGGGAGGCGCGTCCACGCCCCCACCGCGCCGACGATCGCGTCGGGCTTGTTCACCCGGCCGACGACGACGAGGCCCGGCGGCTCCGGCACGGGCGAGACGTCGATCGGCTTGTCCTTCGCGGCGGTCGGCGTGGGCCGCGGGGTCCCGACCGTCGCGGCGGGGGGCGGCGAGCCGCAAGCCGCGACGGAGGCGCCGGCGAGCACGAGTGGGAAGCAGAAGACGCGATGAGCTCGACGGAGGACGGACATGCCGCCGGCGAGGATACGCCGGATCGCGTGATTGTCCCGGCCGAACGTCCGCGGCTCGTCCGTCGCAGGAGTCCATCTTCCATCCGCGCCGAGTTCGTGTCTTTCTACGCGGAGCATCACCGTGGCAGTCCCCCAGATGAACCCGGCCCAGCAAGCGGCCGTCGAGCACCAGAACGGCCCCATGCTCGTCCTCGCGGGCGCGGGCTCCGGCAAGACGCGCGTCATCACCCACCGGATCGCCCGGCTCCTCGAGCGCGGCGTCCCGGCGCACATGATCTGCGCGCTCACCTTCACCAACAAGGCCGCCGGCGAGATGGCCGAGCGCGTCCACCACATCGTCAAGGAGCAGCGGCTCGGCGGGAAGGACGGCGCCAAGGGCATCGTCATCTCGACGTTCCACTCCTTCGGCCTGATGGTGCTCGGCCGCGAGCGCAAGTCGCTCGGCGGGACCTTCACCATCTTCGATCAGGGCGACTGCGTCGGGGCGGTGAAGGACATCCTCAGCCGCATCCGCGCCGGCAAGGCGGTCGACTCGTCGGCGGTCCTGGCCCGCATCTCCAACGCGAAGAACGCGTTCCTCACGCCCGAGGAGCTCGGCGCCCGCGAGGGCGACGAGTACGACGAGATCACCAAGGTCGTCTACCCGAAGTACCAGAGCGCGCTCAGGAGCTTCCGCGCCTTCGACTTCGACGACCTCGTCGTCGAGGTCGCGCGCCTCTGGAAGGAGCGCCCGGACATCCTCGATCGCTGGCAGAAGGAGTACCTCTACGTCCTCGTCGACGAGTACCAGGACACGAACCGCGCGCAGCTCGAGGTCCTCCGGCTGCTGTGCGATCGTCACAAGAACATCTGCGTGGTCGGCGACGACGACCAGTCCATCTACGCGTGGCGCGGCGCCGACGTCCGGAACATCCTCGACTTCGAGGAGCAGTTCGCCGGCGCGAAGGTGGTGAAGCTCGAGCAGAACTACCGATCGTCGGCGCCGATCCTCGCGGTCGCGAACGCGGTCATCGAGAAGCGCTCCGACTCCAAGTACAAGAAGCGCCTCTTCACGGAGAAGCTCGGCGGCGACAAGGTGAAGCTCGGCGTCGCGCCCTCCCCCGAGGCCGAGGCCGCGTACGTCGCGCGCGAGCTCCGGCGGATCATCCGCGAGGAGCAGCGGAAGCCGAAGGACTGCGCGATCCTCTACCGCTCGAACGGCCAGGCCAAGCTCCTCGAGGAGCAGCTCCGCGAGCAGGGCGTGCCTTACCGGATGATCGGCGGGCAGCAGTTCTTCGAGCGCAAGGAGGTCAAGGACGTCCTCGCCTACCTCAAGCTCGCGCTGAACCGCGCCGACGAGATCAGCCTGCGGCGCGTCATCAACTACCCGCCGCGCGGGATCGGCGACACCAGCGTCGAGAAGCTCTCGCAGCACGCGACGGCCAAGGGCTGGTCGCTGTGGCAGGCGGTGGAGCGCGTCGACGGCCTCGACGGGATCTCGAACCCGGCCCGCGACGGCTGCAAGCAGCTCGAGGGGATCGTCGCCGATCTGCGCAAGAAGCTCCTCGTCCAGCGCGCGCCGGCGAGCAGCGTGGCGCGCGAGCTGTGCGAAGCGATCGGCCTCAAGAAGGACATCGACGCGACGGCGACGTCCGCGAACGCGGGCGCGCGGCGCTGGGGCAACGTCGAGGGCCTCTTCGGGATCCTGAGCCGCCGCGAGCAGCGCGTCGAGGCGAAGGGCGGCGACGCCTCCGCCGAGCGCGATCTGATGGCCTTCCTCCACTCGCTCACGCTGCAGACGTCGGACGAGGACGAGGATCCCGGCAACGTCGTCACGCTCTCGACGCTCCACGGCAGCAAGGGGCTCGAGTTCGACGTCGTCTACTTGATCGGCTGCGAGGAGGGGCTCATCCCTCACACGCGGACCCTCGAGACGCGCGCGACCGACGCGTCCGGGGTCCCCGGCGCCGCGGCGGGCGGGAACCCGCAAGACATCGAGGAGGAGCGCCGCCTCTTCTACGTCGGCGTCACGCGGGCGCGCCAGCGACTCGAGCTGCTCCGCTGCAAGCACCGCGTGACGCGCGGCAAGCCGATGCCGCGCACGCCCTGCCGCTTCCTGATGGACATCGGCGACGAGCTGATCGAGCACTTCGAGGTCAAGGACGCCTCGCCGATGAGCGTGAGCGAGATGGCCACGAGCGCGAACAACCTGCTCGCGATGCTCGACGCGATCGGGAAGTAGAGCGCGACGACGACGAGTCGCCGCCCGAGCGGCGAGGCGCGAGTCGGACGTGACGCGCGGCCCGACGTCGTTGCCGAGCCCGCAGCTCTTGGATGGGGCCGTGGGAGGCGACCGGCGTACGCGCCCGCCGCGACCTCGGCGTCAGGGATGATCGAACCGCACATCCCCGAGAGACGCCGTGGATTCACGGCCGCTCGACGGGCCGCGACGTGGGCGCGGTCGTTGCTGTCAGCGGGTCATGCGCTCGACCATCCTTGTTCCCTTTTCTCTCGCTCTCGCCGCGGCGTACGTGCTCTCTGCCTGCGCGGACGACCGTTCACCACCGAGCGACGTCTCGCCGCCGGCCGAGACGCCCGCGCCCGACGACGGTCACGAGCTACGACCCGGCGACAAGAGCTTCAGGATCCTGGTGCGCGACGACGGAACCAGCGTCGAGGTCCGCGCGGAGCACGACGACCGATCTCCCATCGGCCCCGACGAGGTTCTGGTAGCGAAGGTGGGCAGCGCGAGCATCACGCTTGGCCTCACGACGAACGAGATTCAGGCGGTCGGCTTTTTTACGAGCGCGGCCAATGCGGTCGAGCCGGTCATCGTCGAGTTGCAACGTCCGAACCGTCCCGTCTCCGTGTTCGAAGTGACGCTCTCCCCGCCGTTCGAGGCGCCGAGCATCTCTTCGTCCGCGATCAAGATCGGGTCGCCCGTCGCCGTCCACGTCCGAAAGCCGACGCTCTCCGCCGACGCGCCGCCCTGCGACGACGCCTCTGTCGCGGATTGCACGGCGCTGAGCGTGCAGACGTTGTACGGCGACGAGTGCGCTGCGGGTCAGGTCGCGATCCTGTCTCTTCCGTCCGCCGACCCTTTCCCGGTCGACTTCATCGCGACGCCAGGCGAGACGGCGCCGCCGTGCACCGACTGGCTCGGGTTGCGCGCCCGGCGGACCGTCACCTACGAGGACGGCATCGTCTTCGGCGACCGTTTCCGCGGCGCCTTGGTGGACTTCACGGAGTGACAGGTCCGCGCGAGCGGTCAGGCCTCGGCAGCGACGCGGATCGCCGCGCGGACGCGATCGACGAGGACGCGCGCGACGTCGGCCACGGGGACGAGCTCGGCCTTCTTCGGGTCCGGCTCGGCGCGCGGCTTCAGCTCGACGTTCCCGTTCGCGAGCGCCTTCGCCCCGATCGTCACGCGCAGCGGCATGCCGAGGAGGTCGGCGTCCTTGAACTTCACGCCGGGCCGCTCGTCGCGGTCGTCCCAGAGGACCTCGACGCCCGCCGCGACGAGCTCGTCGTAGAGCCTCCGCGCGGCCGCGAGCACCGGCTCGTCCTTGCCGATGCTGACGAGGTGCACCTTGTAGGGCGCGATGCTCATCGGCCAGCGGATGCCGTCGGCGTCGTGGTGCTGCTCGATCGTCGTCGCGACGAGGCGCGAGACGCCGATGCCGTAGCAGCCCATGACGATCGGCCGCTTCTCCATCTTGTCGTCGCTGTACGTCGCGCCCATCGCCTCGGAGTACTTCGTGCCGAGGATGAAGATGTGGCCGCCCTCGATGCCGCGGTACGTCTTCAGCTTGCCCGCGCGCCCGGCCTCGCCGCAGACGGCGCAGCCGTCGCCGTCGGTCGCGAGCCGGATGTCGGCGACCTCGCCGTCCCAGTCGCGGCCTCGGTTGACGCCGGTGAAGTGGTGATCGGTCTCGTTCGCGCCCGTGACGCCGTTCTTCACCGCGGCGGCGGCGCGGTCGACGACGATCTTGCCCTCGAAGCCGACGGGGCCGGCGAAGCCGACGGCGGCGCCGGTGGCCTTCTGGACGTCGGCGTCGCTCGCCATGAACACCTCGTCCACCCCGAGCGCGCGGGCGAGGCGGATCTCGTTGACGTCGTGGTCTCCGCGCACGATCGCGAGCACGAGCTCCTCGCCGGCGAGGTAGACGAGCGACTTGAGGAACTTCTCCTTCGGCTTCTTCAGGAGGCTCGAGACGTCCTCGATGCTCCCCGCCTTCGGCGTGTGGACCTTCGCCTTGTCCTCGGCGGCCTCGGCGGCATCGGCCGCGGGCGGCGCCTTCACGGTCGCGATCTCGACGTTCGCGGCGTAGTCGCAGGTGTCGCACGCGACGATCGCGTCCTCGCCCGAGTCGGCGAGCACCTGGAACTCGGCGCTGGTCGAGCCGCCGATCGCCCCCGGATCGGCGGCCACGAGCCGGTAGGTCAGCCCGAGGCGGTCGAAGATGCGGCAGTACGCCTGGCGCATCGTCTCGTAGCTCGCCTTCGCGGCCTCCTCGTCCACGTCGAACGAGTAGGCGTCCTTCATCAGGAACTCGCGGCAGCGGAGCAGGCCGCCGCGAGGGCGGGGCTCGTCGCGGTACTTCGACTGGACCTGGTAGAGGTTCGCCGGCATGTCGCGGAAGCTCTTGATCTCGCGCCGCGCGATGTCGGTGACGATCTCCTCGTGGGTCGGGCCGAGGTGGAACTCGCCCCCCTTCCGGTCCTCGAGGCGGAAGAGCGTGGCGCCGTAGAGCTCCCACCGCCCGGTCTCCTTGAAGTACTCCGCCGGCAGGAGCGCGGGCATGAGGATCTCCTGCGCCCCGGAGCGGTTCATCTCCTCGCGGACCACGGCCTCGATGTTCTTGAGGACCCGGAGGCCGAGCGGCAGGTAGTCGTACATGCCGGCGCCGACCTTGCGGATGTAGCCGGCGCGCACGAGCAGCTTGTGGCTCGCGTTCGCGGCGTCCGCGGGAGCCTCCTTGACCGTGGGGATGAGAGCGCGTGTGTAGAGCATGGGCGGGGCCGAGCACTTACCACGGCCGCCCGCGGACCTCGATCAGTTCGGCAGGACGCCGGCCCCCGCGGGGGTCAGAATCGCTCGAACCGCTCGGGGTGCCGGGGCGGGAGCCCGACCAGCTCGCGGAGGAAGTCGAGCGAGCTGACCATCCCGACGGCGACCCCCTTGTCGTCGACGACGACGAGGTGGTGGTATTCGCTCTCGGCGAGCCGCCGCGCGCCCTCCTCGACGGTCGCGCTCGCCTGGACCGTCTCGACCTTGCCCGACGGCTCGAAGCGCTCGCGGTCGCCCGCCAGATCGCGCAGCGACACCACGCCGACCGGGCGGTGGGTCTCGTCGAGCACCGGCACGGCCGTGACCCCGAACTCGATGATGTGCCGCCGCGCGAGCGACACGCGATCGCCGTCACGGATGTAGAGGAGCTTCTGGTTCATGATGTCGGCGACGGTCCTCGGCATGGTGTCCTCGGGGATGCGGTTGGTGTGAGGCTCAGGCGAAGGACGGTTGGCCCGTGGCCTCCGTCACGGCGAGCCAGAGCTCGCCCTCGGGGTCGATGCGCTTCGCCTCCGACAGGACCAGCGCGAGCGGGACGTGGGTGAAGACGCGGTGGAGCCGCCCGATCATCATGTCCGTCTTCCCCGCCATCGCGGCGTGGACCGCGTGGCGCGCGAGGTCGGCCGAGAACTCGGCGTCGACCGCGCCGGCGGGGACGCCGCGGAGCATGTAGCTCGGGTCGATGTACTTGATCGTGATCGGCTGGCCGCGCGCCTCGAAGTGTCGGGCGATCTCACGCTGCAGGTGGAGGCCGATGTCGAGCTCGGACGCCTGGAAGGACAGGTTGCCCGACGCGTCTCGCGGGGCGCCGGCGCCGCTCGCGCCGAGGAGCTCGACGCCGCAGCCCTCCCCCACGACGATGACGGCGTGCCCTCGCTCGCCGAGCCGCCGCTCGAGGTAGCGGAGGAGCCCGGTCGGGCCGTCGAGGCGGAACGGGACCTCCGGGACGAGGCACACGTTGACGTCGTGGCTCGCCATCGCGGCGTGCGCGGCGATGAAGCCCGCGTCGCGGCCCATGAGCTTCACGAGGCCGACGCCGCCTCGAACCGAGAGCGCCTCGGTGTGCGCGGCGTCGACGGCGATCCGCGCCATCGCGATGGCGGTCTCGAACCCGAACGTCTTGTCGACGTACGCGATGTCGTTGTCGATCGTCTTCGGGACCCCGATCACGCCGATGCGCGCGCCGCGACGCGCGATCTCCCGGGCGATCGCGTGGGCGCCGGCCATCGTGCCGCCGCCGCCGATCGCGAAGAGGACGTCCACCCCGCGGGCGACGAGCGTGTCGACCATCACCGCCGGCTCGTGGGCGCCGCGCGAGGTGCCGAGCATCGTCCCGCCGAACCGGTGAGCGACGCGCACCTCGTCGAGGCCGAGCACGATCGGCTCCTCGCCGCCCGACGCCGGATCGAGCCCGGCGAAGCCGAAGCGGAAGCCGAGCACCTCCGCGATCCCGTAGCCGTGCACGAGCTCGAAGACCATCGAGCGGATCACGTTGTTCACGCCGGGGCAGAGGCCTCCCGAGGTGACGATGCCGGCGCGCGCGCGCTCGGGGTCGAAGTAGATCCGCTCGCGCGGGCCGGCCTTCTCGAGCGCCCGCGCCTCGTCCACCGAGGCGCCCGGCGCGAGCTCGACCTGATCGAGGACGCGCGTCCGATCGGGGACGTACCTCGAGCGCGCGCCGCTCCCGCCCGAGAGGCCGAGCGGTGAGGCGATCGTGCACTCGCCCAGCGAGGCGACGCCGTACCGCTCCAAGTCCCTCGTCATGCCGAGCCCTCGCGTGCCACGGGGAGCGGTCTACGCACGATCCGCACCACGCCGCCGTGGAGCGACGCGCGTGGCGCGTCGATTGCACGAGATTGCGCGGAAGGATGACACGCCCCTTGGAGCTCTTGATCGGGATCGTGAGCGTAGCGATGTTCGTCGGTACGCTCGTGGCCATCCCGTGGTTCGTGCGCCGCCTGCCCGCCGACCACTTCGTGCGGCCGCCGCCGCAGCGCAGCCTCGCGAAGCGGATCGCGCAGAACCTCCTCGGCGTCGCCTTCATCGCGGCGGGGATCGCGATGCTGTTCCTCCCGGGCCAGGGCGTCGTCACGATCTTGATCGGGCTGTCGATCGTCGATCTGCCCGTCAAGCACCGCGTGATGCGGTGGCTGCTCCAGCGCCCCGCGATCCAGGAGGGCGTCCAGCGCCTCCGCGCGCGGGCGGGGAAGCCGCCGCTCGTCATCCCGTCCCACGCCTGAAGGCGTCAGTCGCCGAACATCTCCCGCGCGAGGAGGCTCGGCGGGACGGTCCCGCGCGAGAGCAGATCGGCGTGGAACGCCTTGAGCGAGAAGCGCGCCCCGGCCTGCCGCCGCGCGCGCTCGCGCAGCTCGAAGATCTTCTGGCGGCCGACCATGTACGCGCTCGGCTGCGTCGGGCTCTCGGTGTAGCGCTTCACCTCGGAGAGCGCGAGCGACCGCTCGAGGTGCACCTCGTCGGTGAGCACCTTCACGGCCTGCTCGAAGGTCATGCCGCCGACGTGGAGCCCGACGTCGAGGACGATGCGCGCGGCGCGGACGAGCGCCCACTCGAGCTGGATGAGCCGCTCGCCGTCGTCGTAGTAGCCGAGCTCGGCCATGAGCTCCTCGGAGTAGAGCGCCCACCCCTCCGAGAAGATGGCGCGATCGAACGCGCGGCGGACGCGGGAAGGGCTCCGGCGCGCGAACGAGAGCTGGAGGTGATGCCCGGGGTACGCCTCGTGGACGGACGTGTCGACGATGTCGCCCCAGTCGTTCTCGCGCAGCGCCTCCTCCTGCTTCCGCTTCGAGAGCGTCTCGTCGACCGGCGTGACGAAGAAGAACCCCTTGGACGTGCGGGCGTCGAAGGGCGGCGGCTGGTCGTACGCCGCGGTGATCGTGCTCCGCATGAAGGCCGGCGTCTCGATCACCTCGAGGTCGTCGTCGGGCGGAAAGGCCACGACGTCCTTCTCGACCAAGAACGCCCGCGCCCGGGCGACCTCCCTCCGGTAGGCGCCGAGGAGCTCGCGCGCCGAAGGGTGCTTCGCCTTGAGCCGGGCGGTCACCTCGGGCCAGCCCTTCGCTTTCGGATCGATCCGCTTCGCGACCTCGAGCATCTCGGCGTTCGTCTCGGCGAAGACCTTCTTGCCCATCGCGAGCAGCTCGTCGGCGCCTTCTTCGAGGAAGTAGTCGTTCTTCAGCAAGAACTCGAAGAGCTCGCGTCCGGCCGCGAAGCCGCCGTTCGACCGGGGGAGGACGGTCCTCTGGAGGAACCGCTTGTAGTCCTCGTACGCGCCGGTGGCGGCCGCGAGCGCGGCGTCGATCCTCGCCGCCTCGGCGGGCAGCGCCCCGACGAGGAACGCGCGCTGCGCCGCGAGGAAGGGCCTCGCCGACGACGCGCGATCGATCGCGATCTCCGTCCACACGCGCGGAGGGTTGAGGACGTTCTCCTTCGCCTGCTCGACGACCTTCGGGATCTTCTCGAGCCGGGCGATCACGTCGCGGGCGCGCTCGGCGGCGGGCGCGTACTCGCGCGCCGTCATCTGGAAGATCGCGTTCAGCGGCTCCACGTAGACGTCGGGCTTGCGCTGGAGCGGGCGCTGGACGCGCTTGTTGCGGATGTCGCAGCGGAGCGCCCCGAGGAGCAGCGCGAGGTCGGTCCTCGCGGCCGGGCTGGCCTTGGGGCTCGCGAACCGCCTCTCGAGCGAGCGGAGGAGCGCCTCTTGGCGGTCGGTCCCGGCGTCGTGCCCGGCGATCGAGCGATCGTCGAGCTCGGCGTCGTTGTCGTGGAGCCCGAGCGCGGTCGCCTCTTCGGGGTGGATGTCGACGAGGAGCGCGAGGTACTCCTCGCCGGCCTCGGCGATCGCCGCGTCGTCCGGGTGCGGGTCCTCCGCGGCCGCGCGGGCGCCGGGCGTGCTCGGCCGCGACGGGCTCCCGCGCAGGGCAGGACCGCCGCCCGGTCCACACGAAGCGACGAGCGCGGCCAGCGCCGCCAGCGCGACCACGACGCGCGAGAGGCGCGGGGTCCGGACGCGACGAGCGACGCAGCGGGGCCTGGACACGGGCCGTGAATCCTACCCGCGCCGCTCTCGACGTGTCGATCCGCGCGGAGCCCCCGCGCGTAGGCCTCGGAGCAGGTGCGTGGCGCGGGCTCGGAAACGACGGAAAACAGCGCCGGCGGCGGCGGGATCGCGACCGCGGAGGTCGCGCTCGCGATATTCGCGCTTGATCTACGCTTCTGGACCCTGGATTCTGGAGCGGGGCTGGGCACCGAGCGCGACCGCGAGCGCGAGCGATGGAGGACGTGAGACGGATGGGTGAGCCGGTGAAGCAGCATGATGCCTCGGAGCTCGCGGCGGGCTACACGACCCAGCATCGCACGTACGAGATCTGCGGGATCGTCGTCGCCCTCGCCTCGAGCGCCTGGCTCATCGCCCGCATCGTCAAGTGCCCGCCGCTCTCCGGATGGTGGATGCCCCTCGCCGCGCTCGTCGGCATCCTCCTCAGCGACTTCATCTCGGGCTTCGTGCACTGGTTGTTCGACAGCTGGGGCAACCTGGACACCCCCGTGTTCGGTCGCCTGGCGATCCGCACCTTCCGCCACCATCACGTGGACCAGAAGGCGATCACGACCCACGACTTCATCGAGACGAACGGACACAACATCTCGCTGACGACGATCTACAGCGTGAGCGGCCTGTTGACCCTGAGGTCGGTCGAGACCGCGACGCTGTTCGACGTGTTCGTCTGCCAGTCGCTCGTCTGCGCCACGTTCTTCACCGCGTTCACGAGCCAGATCCACAAGTGGGCCCACCAGGACAAGCCGTCGCGGCTCGTGGCCCTCCTGCAGCGCGCGCGGCTCATCCTCTCGCCCGAACACCACGCGGCGCACCACTCGGCCCCGTACAACCGCAACTACTGCATCACCGTCGGCTGGATGAACGGCCCGCTCCGCGCCGTCCGCTTCTTCGAGACGCTCGAGCGGACGATCACCGCGATCACCGGCGTCGTCCCGCGCGAGGACGACCTCGGCGCCGTCGCAGCGTTCGAGGTCGCGAGCGAGAACGGCGCGCTCGACGACGCCGACGACAAGAAGGCGCTCGCCACGCGCGACTGACCGCGCGCGCCGCGACGGTCACATGACCGGGACGGTGAGCTCCACCTTCTCCTGCTCGATCTGGCACTGATCGTCGGAGCAGACGCTGAACTTGTAGGTGCCCGCGACGCGCGCCGGCCCCGGCGCCGAGGGCTTGAAGCGTACGGTCATCGTGCCGACCTTCTCGTCGCGCGAGACGAAGTCGCCGGCGGCGCGCGTGAAGGTCGCCGCGTCGCCCTTCCCGAGGAACTCGACGCCGGGCGCCGGGGTCGCGACGAACTTGTACGGGTACTCCGCGTTGACGTGGTAGTCGCCGGACGCGACGAGCTTGATCGTCACCGCGCACTCGGACGCGGCCTTGCAGCCGCCCGGCGACGCGATGTCGAGGGCGAAGTTGTCGCCGGTGACGCGCTTTGTCGCCGGCTCGAGCTTCGCCGCCGCCCCCGCGTCCTTCGTCTTGCCCGCGTCGACGGAGACGGCGGCGCTCGCGGGCGGCGGAGCGGACGCGACGGGCTCGCTCGACGCGGTCGACGCCGCCGAGGCTGGCGCGCTCGCCGCCGCGCCCGCGGACGAGGCGGCCGGCGCCGGCTCCTTCGACGCCGCGCTCTCTCCCGGCGCGCCGCCGCTCTTTTCGCACGCGGCCGCGGAGAGGAGCCCTACCAGCGCGGCGGTCTTCGCAAGGTCGAGTCGCATCGCGTCCACATTCTATTCGACCCGTCCCCGGCCCACCACTCGACTCGGCCGCGAGGTTCGGGCGCCCCGATCACGCCCCCCCGCGCCCCCCGCCCCTCGGCGACGCGTCGCGACGGCCCGCGGCGGCGCTCACGGCCTGCCGTGCGCGAAGTGCGCCGCCACGCGCGCGGGCGAGAGCGCCGCGCCGTAGATCGCGATCTCGTCGAGCTTCCCCTTGAAGTAGTTGCCGCCGGTCGGCCACGCGCCGAGGACGAGCGGCGCGTCGACCTTGGAGAACGCGATCGCCGCCGGTCGGCTGCAGACCTCGACCGAGTCGCGGTACGCGCGGAGCGTGGCCCCGTCGTAGGTGCCGACGACGTGGTACCAACGCCCCGTCGTCAGCGCGACGTCGCAGAAGGCGGCGGCCGCGTCCGCCCCGCGCAGCTCGACGGTGCAGCCGCCGGAGTTCTCGTGGCAGAAGATGCTGTAGCCGGTCTCGTCGCGGCGCTTCGTGAGGACGCGGCGGTAGTCGGCGTCGAGGACGTCGACCGAGATCCACGCCTCGAGCGAGAGCGAGACGTTGCCCTCGAAGTCGAGGACGTCGCCGATCCGAACGCTGCCGTTGGTCCCGGCGAGCCCGAGCGACGTGTCGCCGTCGTCGCTCACCCCCGGGACGCCGAGCGTCACGGCGCCCTGATAGCGGCCCGTGTGCGCGCCGACCTCGTCCTTCGCGTCGAGGCCGGAGCTCTCGCCGAGGCGCCAGTAGGCGATCGGCGCGTCGGCCATCACCGCCGCGCGATACCCCGAGCCGCCGTCGGCCGCGCCCGCGTCGCCGGCCTCCGCGTCGCGACCGGGCGCGACGCTCGACCCGTCCTCGGCGCCCGCGTCCGCGCTCTCCGCCGGGGGCCCTCCGCTCGAGTACGCGCTGAGGTCCACCGCCGAGCACGCCCAGAGCGCCCCGGCGGCCACCGCCGACACGACGACGACACGCATCCGCCGCAGCATACCACCGGCCCCGAGCGCCGCCCGGCGCTCGCGCCGCCGCGGCTCAGACGGGGGCGCGCAGGATCGCCGCCAGCGTCTCGCGGAGGTAGCGCACCGCGAGCCCGACGGTCCGCTCGGAGGAGTCGGGGCGATCGCGCAGCGGCGGGGCGACCTCCATCACGTCGCCGCCGAGGACGCCCACCGTCTCGCCGAGCCGCCGGATGAGGGCGACGACGAAGTCCGGCTCGAGGCCGTCCGGCTCGGGCGTCCCGGTCGCGTCGGCCCATCGGCTGTCGGTCCCGTCGATGTCGTTCGAGAAGTAGACGCCGCTGACCCCGAGCCGCTCGAGGTGCGCGACGAGCGCGTCGAGCACGCCGTCGGGATCGCGCTTGCACTCGTCCGCCCAGAACTGCCGCACGCCGAGCGACGACTCCCAGTGACCGCGGTCGTGGCGCGACGCGCGCGTGCCGACCTGCACGAGGCGGCCGTCGCGCTGGAACAGCTCGTTCATGTGCCACGACCACGTCGCGAAGCAGATCTTGATGCCTAGCCGATGCTCGAGGAGATCGGTGTGAGCGTCCGGCTGGACGACGCCCCAGCGATCCCGGCGCGCCCGGGAGAGCGCCGACACGACCGGCCACGCGGTGGAGTGATCGCCGCCGAGGACGACGGGCGCGACGCCGGGGTTCAGCTGGAAGACGAGATCGAGCGCGCGCTCGGCGATCGAGAGGGGCGACACCGGCAGGCGCGCCCGCTCGGCCTCCGGGACCGACGGGTAGAGCGCCGCGCGCGTGGCCGCCTTCTGCGATTCGGCGAGCATGTCGTCGTGGAGGAGCTGCGGCACGACGAAGACGTCGCCGACGTCGACGATCCCGAGCTCCGCCGCGCGATCGGGGAACGCGGGGAGCTCCTCGAGCAGACGCGCGCGCATCGCTTGAGGTCCGAGGTTCGCGCCGCGGCGGAACCCCGCGCCGACGTCGGACGGGATCCCGAGCACGATCGCCTTGGCGCCGGCGACGCGGGAGAGCGCGTCGCGGAAGCGCGCGTCGACCTCGCTCGCGCTCGACGCGCCGTAGAGGCGCTCCTGCAGCGCTTCCTGCTCCGCGCGCCCCGTGGACACCAGGTAGAGCCCGCCGCCGGCGGGTCGAAGGAGGAGGGCGAGCTCGTCGAGCGGCGTCACGCGCGAGAAGCTAGCACGGCCGCGCCGCGTCGGGAGACGACGCCGCGGTCGCGGCGCGGCTCAGGCGACGCGGAGGCGGACCTCGCCCGACGCGACCTTGTCGAGGACGCCGTCGGCTCGACGGACGAGCAGACGGCCGTCGGGATCGATCCCGCACGCCGTGCCGGCCACGCCGCCGTCGTCGCTCTCGACCGCGCGGCCCGCGAGCGCGTCGTGCGCGGCGAGCCGCCCGTGGACGGCGCCGAGGCCGCGATGGGCGACCTGCTCGACGTCGCGCTCGAGGGACGCGAGCACGTCGGCGAGGAGCTCGGCGCGATCGGGCGGGCTCGCCGCCTCGCGCGCGACCGACGTGGCGATCGCCGCGAGCTCCTCGGGGAACTCGCGCGTGTGGACGTTCACGCCGATGCCGACGACGACGTGCTCGACCTTCGCCCCCACGAGCGCCGACTCGACGAGGACGCCGGCGACCTTCCGCCAGCCCGCTCCGGCCCGATCGCGGACGACGACGTCGTTCGGCCATTTCACGAGCGCGCGGCCGGCGTCGCGCTCGCCGAGCACCCGCGCCAACGCGTCGCGGACCGCGAGGCCGCACACGAGCGAGAGCGGCGGGACGCGCGCCGGCGCGCACGAGACCCGCAGGAGCACCGAGAAGAGGAGGCTCTCGCCGGCCGGCGAGACCCACGCGCGGCCCTGCCGTCCGCGGCCGCGCGTCTGGCGCTCGGCGATCCAGACGGCGCCGTGCGGCGCCCCGGCGCGCGCCCCCGCCTTGGCGTCGTCGTTCGTGGACCCGGTCTCGGCGAGCAGGTGGATCACCTCGCCGAGGCGGCCGCCGCGCGCGCGGATCGCGCCGGCGACGTTCGCGAGATCGGGCGCCACGAGGCTCGTGCCGGGCATCGCGCGTCCCCGCGCTACCGCCCGTGCGGCCTCGAGCGGGGCCCGTTCGCCGGCGCGAAGTCGAGACCGATGTCCGCCGCGGGCGTGGAGTGCGTCAGCGCGCCGACGCTGATCGCGTCCACGCCCGCGCGCGCGAGCTCGCCGACGCGCTCGAGGGTGATGCCGCCCGAGGCCTCGAGCAGCGCGCGACCGCGCGTCCGGCGGACGGCCTCCTCGACCGTCTCCGTGTCCATGTTGTCGAGCAGGACGATGTCGGCGCCCGCGACGAGCGCCTCCTCGAGCTGCTCGAGCGAGTCGACCTCGCACTCGATCTTGCTGGTGTGCGGCGCGCGCGCGCGCGCCCTCTCGACGGCGGTTCGAACGCCGCCCGCGGCGACGATGTGGTTGTCCTTGATCAGGACGGCGGACCCGAGGTCGTTGCGGTGGTTGTGCCCGCCGCCGCGGCGCACCGCGTAGCGCTCGAGGAGGCGCAGGCCCGGCGTCGTCTTTCGGGTGTCGGTGATGCGCGTCTTCGTGCCCTCGGGGAGCGCCGCGACGTAGCGGGCCGTCGCCGTCGCCACGCCGCACATGCGCTGGACGAGGTTCAGCGCGACGCGCTCGCCCGTGAGGAGCGACCGCGCGCGGCCCTCGACGGTGAAGAGCACGGCCCCGGCCTTCACCCTCGCGCCCTCGGCGACCTCCGCGGTGAAGCGCACCGACGGGTCGACCGTCGCGAAGACGCGCCCGGCGACGGGGATCCCGCACGCGACGAGGTCCTTGCGCGCGACGCCGCTCGCGGTCGCGCGCTGGTCCTCGGACACGCAGGCTTCGGTGGTGACGTCACCTGCGCCGAGGTCCTCCTCGAGGGCGCGGACGACGACGGCGTCGATGAGGGAGAGCGGCAGCTCGGTGGTGGACATGATTCGTCTTCGTCGCCCGTCGGCGGGCGGCCAGTATGCGTCACCGGGGCTCGACGCGCCAGCCGCGCTTCGCGCCGCGAACGGCTCGGGTCAGTAGACGCGGAAGCCCTTGCCGAGCAGCTCGCTGAAGACGTTGCACATCGCGTGGAACGCGACGCCGGCGCCGATGCCCTTCGTGCGGTAGCGGAGGAAGCCGAACGCCAGCGACGGGAAGAACACCGCGAGGCGCGCGGGGTCGTGGATCGTCGCGAAGTGGCCGAGGGCGAAGATCGCGCTCGTCACGATCAGCGCCGGCCCGAGGCTCGCGCCGAAGAGGCGGAGGCGCCGCGGCGTCCTCGCCCCGGTCGCCGGATCCGTCCGCCACCCGAAGCCGGGCAGCGCCTCGTCGAGGCGCGACTGCAGGTAGCCCCGGTAGAAGGCCTCCTCGGGCAGCGCGATGATCACGAGCTGGCCGAAGACGTCGTTGAGCGCCTTCATCGGCTCGAGGCCGAGCGCGAACGCGCCGCGCGGGTGCCAGAACTTCTGCCAGCCGAAGTAGAACGGCACGAACGTGACGGCCGCGAACAGGAGCGCCCAGCCGAGCGCCTGGCCGGCGCTGCGGACCAGGCGCCGGAGGTCGAGCTTGCCCGGCAGGACGACGCCCCCGAGCGCGAGCCCCGACGACTCGACGCGGGCGTCGTCGCCGCGCCACACGAACGCCCACGTCGCGCCGAGGAAGACCAGGCCCACCGCCATCGCGACGTAGCTGTCCGGGAGCAGCGCCGAGCCGGCCGTGACGACGCCCGTGACCACGATGGCGCTGACCGTAAGCGCCTCGATCATCGCGCGGCGGCGCCCATCGGTCGCGTGGCGGCGGGCATCCATCGCGCGCGCGTCGCCCGCCGCCGTGGCCGGCGGATCGATCACGACGTCCGGGTTCTCGTCAGGCTCCGCGACCATCTCCCGCGCCGATCAGCGGCAGGTGAGACGGGCCGCGAAGACCTCCGGCGGCCCCTTCGCCGTGTCGGAGTCCTGCCACGCCATGTACCACTCGTTCTTCGTCGAGCCCGCGGCGATCGACGGGCGCGGGTTCGCCGTCTCGTACATCCGCAGGACCGACGACGGCGGGAGCACCGGCCCCCCGTCGTTCACGACCGAGAACTTGATGTACGGCTTCTCGTACCAGGCGACGGACACCTGTCCGTTGTTCACCCCGAGCGCGGGGCGGCCGCCCTTGTCGGACAGCTTCTTCCGCCAGAGCACCTTGTTCGCGATGGGATCGATCTTCGCGATCGACGCGCCGCCCGCCTCGACGTGCCAGACGACGAAGCAGCCGTCGTTGCCGCAGGCGATCGCCGGCGCGTCGGACGGGACCTTCTCCTCCGAGACCATCGACACGTCGCCGAGCACGCGGTCCTCGCGCGAGCTCTTGATCTCCTCGAGGCCCCTCTCCGCCTCGGCGAGCGGGACGCGCATGCGGGTGATCGAGTGGGTCTTCTCGCGGTCGTTCTCGAGCTTGTAGGCGATGATCAGCGTGTTCGCGGAGACGGCGACGCTCGGGTACTTCACGCGCGGGGCGCCCCACTTCGACTTCGGGGGCGCGACGTAGTCGGTGAGGCGGGTCTCGGCGCTGAGCGTGTCGAGGTCGTTCGACAGGTGACGGACGAACAGGTCGTGCTCGTTGTCCTTGTCGCGGTCGTCCTGCCAGACGACCCAGAACCCCTCGGGGCCCTTGTCGATCGCCGGCCAGAACTGCCCGGGCTTCGTCCCGCCCACGCGGACGACCTGCCCCTTGTACTGGTCGATGCGCCCGTCCCCGTCGAGGAGGCGCGCGCGGACGCCGGCCTCCTTGCCCTTCTCGTCCCAGTAGAGGAGCACGAGGCGATCGGTGCCCAGCGTGGCGAGCTGCGGGCGCTCGGCCTGCGTCGCGTCCGGCGTCAGGTCGCGCACCGGGCTGATCGCCTTGCCGGTCGGGTCGATCACGACGCCGTAGGCGTGGTTCGTCCCCGGCCGCTCGTGGTCGTCGATCCACGTGACGAGCGCGCCCTTGGAGATCGGGGCGATGGTCGGGCGCTCGGCGGGCTTCGTGCTCGAGGAGCGCGGCCGGGAGAAGGCCGAGACCCTGCACGGGCCGGTCGCCTTCTCCGCGATCTTCGTCTGGTCGATGAACACCTTCGAGACCGTGACGCCGGCCGGTCCGGCGTCGGCGGCCTCCTTGAACTTCTTGTGCGCGGCGGCGACGTCCCCGACGCTGAAGAGCCGCTGCCCTTCGGCGATCGACGGCACCCACTTCGGCTCGTCGAGCGGCGGCGGGTCCTTCTGCCCGCTCGCGACGTCGTGCGGCGCCGCCGACGCGACCGACTGGACGATCGGCGCGAAGACCTGCGGGCTGAGGAAGCGCACCCACACGAAGATGGCGACCGAGACGCCGCCGGCGAGGAAGGCCGCGGCGAGCCCGAGGCGGAGCGGCGACGTCTTCGCCGGCGCGGCGGCCACCTCGTGCTGCGACGTCGTGGTCGGGATGTCGGTCGACGCGCGCGTCACGAGCGGCATCGGGCTCGACGGATCGCTGCCGAAGGACCCGCGCCCTCCGTTCACCATCTCGCCGCGACGGCTCGTGGACGGGAGCGGCGCCGGCACCAGCTGCCCCGCCTCTTGCAGCCCCGCGCCGCCCGGCGCCTGAGCGCGGCCGTGCGAGCCGGAGCCCGGGATCTGCAGCCCCGGGTAGCTCGCGCTCGAGACCGGGCGCTGCCCCCACGCCTCGACGAAGGCGTCCGCGAGCTCCTTCGCGCTCTGGAAGCGCAGGTTCGGATCGCGCTCGAGGCACTTCTTGAACCACGCGTCGAAGGCCGGCGGCAGATCGGCGCGCTGCTGCGACGGCACCGGGATCGGGCCGGTCGCGATCGCCGCGAACGTCATCGCCACGCCTTGATCCATGTTCCAGACGGGCCGGCCGATGAGGCACTCGTACGCCATGCAGCCGAGCGCCCAGAGGTCGGCGCGGTGATCGACGTTCCCCTGCCCCTTCACCTGCTCCGGGGACATGTACGCCGGCGTCCCGAAGACGGCGCCCTCGCGCGTGAGCCGCTTCTGCGCCTTCTCCTCCGGGTTCACCGGCGCGTAGAACTTGGCGAGGCCGAAATCGAGGATCTTGCAGATGTCGTCGCCGTCCTCGCCCTTCGTCAGGAAGATGTTCTCGGGCTTGAGGTCGCGGTGGACGATCCCGGACGAGTGCGCCTTCACGAGGCCGCGCGCCGTGTGGACGATGCAGCGGATCGTCGTCTCGAGGTCGATGATGCGCACGCGCGCCATCCGGTCGTACAGCGACTCGCCCTCGAGCAGCTCCATCGTGATGAACGGCCGCCCGTCGTCGAGGCGGCCCGAGTCGTAGACGTCGACGATGTAGGGGCTGCGGACGCTCGCGGCCGCGCGAGCTTCACGGAAGAAGCGCTCGATGACGATCGTGGACGCCGCGAGCTCGGACGCCAGCACCTTGACCGCGACCTTCTTGCCGAGCGAGAGCTGCTCCGCTTCGTACACGGCGGCCATGCCGCCACGTCCGATTTCGCGGGCGACTCGGTACTTGCCGACCAGGATCGTCCCGACCGGGATCTTCGACTCGTTGCCAGACACTTAGTCGCGGAAAATGCTACGCCGTTTCGCGGCGAAACGAAAAGGCTTACGGTAGGTGGCGTGCCGGTGGACCGAGACTCAGCATTGGGCGACGATCCGGCGTCGCGGCGGGAGCGCCTCGTCGCGATCGGTGAAATCGCTGCGGAGATCGCGCACGAGCTCCGCAACGCCCTCCAGATCGTCTCGGCGAACGTGTACCTCGCCCGGCAGGATCCGGCCGCGTGCGCGCCCAACCTCGTCAAAATCGAGCGGAGCGCCAGGCTGGCGCACGCGATCGTGGACGACCTGATGGCCCTCGCCCGGGGGGAGCCGGCCCACGCCGAGCCGTTCCCCGTGGCGGAGCTGCTCCTCCTCGCCCGCGAGCTCCTGCCGGAGCCGGGCGCCGACTTCGTCGACGAGGTCTCCCCGCCCGCGCTCCGGGTGCGCGCCCACCCGGGCCTCGCCGCCCGCCTCCTCCACGCGCTCTACGAGAACGCGATCCGCGCGAGCGCGCCCAGGCGCCCTCGGGTGGTCACGAGGGCCGAGCGGATCCCGGGAGCCGACGGGCGCGTCGCGATCGTCGTGACGGACGACGGCCCCGGGATCGCGCCGGAGGTCGCCGCCACGCTCTTCGAGCCGCTCGTCACGCACACGACCGGCGGCACCGGGCTCGGGCTCGCGCTCGCGCGGCGCATCGCCGACGCGCACGGCGGATCGGTCGCGCTCGCGCCCGACGCGGCCGGCGCCGGCGCGTCGTTCCGCGTCGAGCTCCCCGCGGGCGAGCCTCGAGCGACCGACCTCCTCACGAGCGCGGAGCGCGGCTCATGAAGCGATGGGGCGTCGGGGTCGGGTGCGCGGCGATCGCCGCCGTCGCCCTCTGGTTCACGTTCTTCCGGGCGTCGGAGGAGGATCAGATCCAGAAGACCCTCGGCGAGCTCGCGGCGATCGTCGCGGTGAAGGACGGCGACACGCTCCTCAGCCGCATGGGCCGCATGCGCAGCCGCATGAAGGAGGTCGTCGACGACGACGTGCGCGTCCACGTCTCGGAGCTGAACATGGATCTACGCGGCCGGCACAAGCTCGAGGAGGACGCGACCAAGGCCGGCCTCATGTTCCAGAGCGCCGACTGCGCGTTCGCGAACCTCTCGATCAAGGTGGATCCGGCCGGGACCGTCGCGACCGTCGACGGCGTCGCGCTCGTCACCGCGATCCGAGGCGGAGAGCGCAAGGTCGACAAGCGCGACGTGCACTTCCTCCTCCGCAAGGACGGCGCCTGGAAGGTCTCGACGATCGACGTCGCCGTCCCCGCGAACGACTGACGCGCGCCGCGACGGCCGGCGCGCGAGCCGACGACGAGACCCGCGGCCTCAGGCGAACGCGCCGCGGCGACGGCCCGCCCACATGACGATCGCGAGGACGACCAGCGCGCCGATCAAGCTCCCGACGAACCCCGCGGTGTGGAGCTGGAGGAGCGGCCGGTGGCTGATCAGGTTCCCGACGAGCCCGCCGAGGAACGAGCCCGCGATACCGACGAGCGCGGTGGCGACGAAGCCCATCGACTGCTTGCCGGGCATGATGGCGCGCGCCAAGAACCCGACGATCAAACCGAAGAGTATGAACAGTAGAATCGACATGGCCGTGTCCTCCTTGTACGGACGACGACCAGCAAGGCATGCGCCAACGGGCCCGACCCGCGCGATCCCCGCGCGCCGCGAGGCGGTCGGCGAGCGCACGCCAGCTCGAGCGCCGGGGCGCATTGCCCCGCATCGAGGCGCGATCTAAGTAGAGCCCTCGTCCCCCGCTCGAGCCGGGGCGTCCGCTCGATCTCGGGCGGCGCGCGCGACCTCGAGCGCGGCGTCTCCACCGAACCCCATGCTGCCCATCCGCCTCCGCGGAGCCACCACCCACAACCTCGCGTCGATCGACCTCGATCTCGCCCCCGGCGAGCTGGTCGCGCTCACGGGGCCGAGCGGCGCCGGCAAATCGTCGCTCGCCCTCGACACGCTCTACGCCGAGGGACAGCGCCGCTTCGTCGAGAGCTTCAGCCCGTACGCCCGGCAGTTCCTCGAGCGCCTCGAGCGCCCGCCCGTCCGCGCGCTCGATCCCGTCGCCGCGACGGTCGCGGTCGATCGGCGCGCGCCCGTGAAGTCGAGCCGCTCGACCGTGGCCACGCTGACGGACCTCGAGCCCTACCTCGCCGCGCTCTTCGCGTGCGAAGCCGTGCCGACGTGCCCCGACTGCGGCGAGGCGGCGATCGCGACGAGCGCCGTCGAAGCGGCGGCGCGGGCCGTCGCCGAGCTGCCGGATCGACGCGCCTCGGTGAGCTACCCGGTCCGCGTCGAGAGCGCCGAGGCGTACCTCGAGCTCCGCGACGCCCTCGTGAAGGACGGCTACCGGCGCCTCGTCGTCGGCGGCGCCGTCCGCGACATCGACGAGGTCCGCCCGAGCGAGGCGGGCCGGCCCGACGTCGCGGTCGAGGTCGTGGTCGATCGCCTCAAGCTCGGCAGGAGCGAGGGCCGCCGCCTGCAGCAGGCCATCGAGATCGCCTGGGAGCGGAGCGACGGGCGCGCCGAGCTCCGCGCCGAGGCCGCGAAGGACGGCGCCGAGGCCGCGAGGCACGTGCCGATCGGGCGCGGGCTCGTCTGCCCGTCGTGCGCGCGCGCGTTCGACGCGCCGCGCCCCGGGCTCTTCTCCTACAACTCGCCGCTCGGCGCGTGCTCCGCGTGCCGCGGCTTCGGCCGCGTGATCGCGGTCGACTGGGACAAGGTCATCCCCGACAAGGACAGGTCGATCGAGGACGGCGCGATCAAGGCGTGGTCGGGCCGCTCGAGCGAGTGGGAGCGCGACGTGCTCCGGCGCTTCGCGAAGAAGCGGAGGATCCCGCTCGACGTCCCGTGGTCGGCGCTGAGCGACGAGCAGCGGCGGCTCGTCATCGAGGGCGAGGGCGACTGGGCCGGGGGGAAATACCCGGGCGTCGCCGCGTGGTTCAAGTGGCTCGAGACGCGGACGTACAAGATGCACGTCCGCGTCTTCCTCTCGCGCTACCGCGACTACGTCCCGTGCACCACGTGCGCCGGCGCGCGCCTCAACGAGGTCGCTCGCAGCTACCACGTCGCCGGGCTCGACCTCGGCGGCTGGCACGCCCTCACCGTGGAGGACGCGCGCGCGCGGCTCGAGTCGGTGGCGCCCGTCAACGCGCAAGGCAAGCGCGTCAAGGCGGAGCTCGCGTCGCGGCTCGCGTACCTCGACGCCGTCGGCCTCTCGTACCTCCCGCTCGATCGACAGGCGCGCACGCTCTCGGGCGGCGAGGCCCAGCGCGCGAGCCTCACGACCGCGCTCGGCGCGTCGCTCACCGGGACGCTCTTCGTCCTCGACGAGCCGACCGTCGGCCTCCACGCCACCGACGTACCGCGCCTCGCGCGCGCGATGGACGAGCTGGCGCGCGCAGGCAACACCGTGCTCGTCATCGAGCACGATCGCGACGTCGTCGAGCGATGCGATCGCGTCGTCGAGCTCGGCCCCGGCGCCGGGCCGCGCGGCGGGCGCCTGCTCTTCTCCGGCACGCCCGCCGAGCTCGCGGAGAGCGACACGGCGACGGGCCGCGCCTGGCGACGGCCGAGCGACACGAAGCGGCGGCGGCGGAGACCCGACGCGTGGATGGAGCTCCGCGGCGCGCGCGAGAACAACCTCGCGATCGCCGAGCTCCGCGTCCCGCTCGGCGTCCTCACGGCGATCACCGGACCGAGCGGCTCCGGCAAGAGCACGCTGGCCGAGGACGTCCTCTACCGCGCGGTCGCGCGCCGGACGGGCGAGACCGGCGCGCCGAAGGCCGGAAGCTTCGCGTCGCTCCGCGGCGACGACGCGCTCTCGCGCGCCGTGCTCGTCGACCAGTCGCCGCTCGGCCGCACCGCGCGCGGCAACGCCGCGACCTACACGAAGGCGTGGGACCGCGTGCGCGCGCGCTTCGCGGCCGAGCCCGAGGCGCGGCGGCGGGGGCTCTCGCCGGCGTCGTTCTCCTTCAACGTCCCGGGAAAGGGCCGCTGCGAGAGCTGCTCCGGAGAGGGCTACGAGACCGTCGAGATGCAGTTCCTCGCGGACGTGATGCTCCTCTGCCCGGTCTGCCACGGCAAGCGCTTCAACGCCGAGGTCCTCGCGGTCACGTCGCGACCGCGCGGCGGCGGGGCCGGGCGGACGGTGGCCGACGTGCTCGCGATGACGGTCGACGAGGCGCTCGCGTTCCTCTCGCCGAAGGACGAGCGCGACTACGTCCTCGAGCGGGCGCTCGAGCCGCTCGTCCAGGTGGGGCTCGGCTACCTCCCGCTCGGGCAGCCGCTCTCGACGCTCTCGGGCGGCGAGGCCCAGCGGCTCAAGCTCGCGCGCGCGCTCTCGAGCGAGACCGCCGGCACGCTCTTCGTCGTCGACGAGCCGAGCGCGGGCCTCCACGCCGAGGACGCCGCGCACGTCGTCGGCGCCCTCCGCGCGCTCGTCGACGGCGGCGCCACGGTGGTCATGGTCGAGCACGACCTGTCGGTCGTGTGGGAGGCCGACTGGGTGATCGATCTCGGCCCCGGCGGCGGACCGCGCGGCGGGCGGGTGGTCGCCGCCGGGACCCCGGAGGCGATCGCCGAGAGCGCGACGAAGACCGGCGAGGCGCTCCGCGCGCGGAGCGCCTCCAAGGCCGCCGGCGCCCCCGCCTCCCCGAGCCCGCGCACGTCGGCCGCGGCGCGACGCGCCGAGCGGCCACGAGAGGCGACGCGCCGAGCGCCTGCTCCCGACGCGATCTCCGTGCATCACGCGCGAGCACAACCTGAAGGACGTCTCCTGCAAGGTGCCGCACGGCAAGCTCTGCGTGGTCACGGGCCCGAGCGGCTCCGGCAAGAGCTCGCTCGCGTTCGACGTCGTCTTCGCCGAAGGCCAGCGGCGCTTCATGGAGACGCTCACGCCTTACGCGCGCCAGTTCCTCCCGACGCTGCCGCGCCCGGACGTCGATCTCGTGACGGGCGTCCCGCCGTCGATCGCCCTCGAGCAGCGGACGTCGCGGGCGGGCGCGAACTCGACGGTCGCGACCGTCACCGAGATCGCCCACTACCTGCGCCTGCTCTACGCGAAGGTCGGCGACCTGCACTGCCCGAAATGCGGCGGCCGCGTCGCGCCGAGCTCGCCCGACGAGCTGTTCGCGCGCGTCAGGGGCCTCGACGGCAAGCGCACGCTCTACGCGCCCGCGGTCCGCGCGAGGAAGGGCACGTACCTCGACGTCTTCACGAACGCGGCGCGCGCGGGGCTCCAGAGCGCCCGCGTCGACGGCGCGATCGTCGCGATCGACCCGCCGCCGAAGCTCGCCAAGTCGAAGGAGCACTCGATCGATCTCATCGTCCACTACGGCGCGCTCGCCGGCCTCGATCGCGCCGCGTTCGATCGCGCGCTCGCCTGGGGCGGCGGCGCCGTCCGCGTGGCCCGGGGTACGCCGTCCGCCGAGCCCGCGCCCGGCGAGGAGATCCTCTCGACCGCGCGCGCGTGCACCCGCTGCGGCACCGGCATCCCCGAGCTCGATCCGCGGTGGTTCTCCTTCAACACGAAGCAGGGCCAGTGCGAGGCGTGCGAGGGGACGGGCCTCCGCGGCGGCGGCGACGACGCCGAGGCCGACGAGGGCAGACCGCGCCCCAAGTGCCGCGTCTGCGAGGGCGATCGCCTCGCCCCGATCCCGCGGAGCGTCCGCCTCGGCGGCGCGACGTACCCCCAGCTGATGAACATGAGCGTCGCCGCGGCGCTCGCGAAGGTCGAGCGCCTGGCGCTCACCGGCAAGAGCGCCACCATCGCGAAGGCGCCGCTCGCCGAGCTCGTGCGTCGGCTGGGGTTCGTGGTCGAGGTCGGCCTCGGCTACCTCGGCCTCGGCCGCGCGGCGAGCACGCTCTCCGGCGGCGAGATGCAGCGCCTCCGCCTCTCGGCGCAGCTCGGGAGCGGCCTCACCGGCGCGCTCTACGTCCTCGACGAGCCGACGATCGGCCTTCACCCGCGCGACACGCGGCGCCTCATCGCCAACCTCCGCGCGCTCGTCGACACCGGCTCGACCGTGCTCGTCGTCGAGCACGACGCCGAGACGATCCTCGCCGCCGACCACCTCACCGATCTCGGGCCCGGCGGCGGCCGGACCGGGGGCCACGTCATCGCCGAGGGCGCGCCGGCGTCGGTCCTCGCCGTGGCCGGCTCGCCCACCGGGCAGGCGCTGCGCCACCCGCTCGGCGTCGTACGCCCGCGCCGGCCGCCGAGCGACGCGTGGATCGAGCTCGACGGCGCGCGCGCGAACAACCTCGACGACGTCACCTTCCGCGTCCCCGTCGGTCGCATGTGCGTCGTCGCCGGCGTGAGCGGCTCGGGCAAGAGCACGCTCGTCCAGCGCGTCTTCTTCCCCGCGATCCGGCGCGAGCTCGGCCTCGTGGCGCCCACGCCCGGGGCGCACCGCGCGATCCGCGTGCCGAAGGACGTCCGCCGCGCGCTCGCCGTCGATCAGTCGCCGATCGGGCGGACGCCGCGGTCCGTGCCCGCGACCTTCCTCGGCGTCTGGGACGAGATCCGCAAGCTCTTCGCCTCGCTCCCGGAGGCGAAGGTCCGCGGGTACACGCCCGCGCGCTTCTCCTTCAACACGCCGCACGGCGGACGATGCCCGGCCTGCGACGGCCAGGGATCGATCGTCGCCGAGATGTCGTTTTTGCCGGACGTGGTCACGCCGTGCGAGACCTGTCAGGGCGCGCGCTTCGAGCCCGCGACGCTCGACGTGCGCTGGGCGGGCCTCTCGATCGGCGACGTGCTCCGGCTCTCGGCCGAGGACGCCGCGAGCGTCTTCGCAGCTCATCCGAAGATCGCCCGCCCGCTCCGCACGCTCGCCGAGCTCGGCGTCGGCTACGTCGCGCTCGGTCAGGGCTCCAACACGCTCTCGGGCGGCGAGGCCCAGCGGCTCAAGCTCGCGAGCGAGCTCACCGCCGGCGCGGCGCACGAGCCGACGGTCTACGTGCTCGACGAGCCCACGACCGGCCTCCACCTGTCGGACGTCGCGCGCCTCGTGCGCGTGCTCGATCGCCTGGTCGAGCGCGGCGACACGCTCGTCATCGTGGAGCACCACCCCGACGTGATCGCGAACGCCGACTGGGTGGTCGAGCTCGGCCCCGAGGCCGGCGAGGACGGCGGACGCGTGGTCTTCGAGGGAGAGCCGAAGGCGCTCGCGAAGAAGAAGACGGCGACGGGCCGCGCGCTCGCGGCGCTGTCGCGCGGCCCGTCGATCGAAGCCGCGGAGTGAGCGCAGCCGCAGCGACAGCCGAGCTCTGGACGAGGGCGCCACACTGTCCGCGCGCGACACGTCGTCCGTTGCCGCGCCGCGCGCGGGCGCGCTCGCGTTTCTCGTGAGGTATCGCGCGCGCCGGCGAGGCACGCGCGATGCAATTCCACCTCGTCACTGTGGACAGAGGACTTTCAATCGTACTTGCGTTGATGATGGGCGCGGCGTTGTTCGCCGCGGAGGCTTGCAGCGGAGGCGACGGACACCCGCCGACGCTGACCGATCCGGGGAACACCAACCCGCCGGCGGCGGCGGCCGGAGGCGGCGGCGCCGCGGGCGG